>NZ_BBXH01000006.1:0-227119 GCF_001010305.1 Comamonas sp. E6 | reverse complement strand
GTAATGTACTGCGCCCCCAAAGCCCGCAGACGCTCCACCCTTTGCTGTAGTGCCATGTTTTTGAGAGCAAACTCACAGCTGCTTGCAGACTGCAACAAGGCCGGCCTTTTAATGCTGATTTGTTACAAGTTTTGATAAAACTAAACGTCAACAATACGTCAGCTTGCCATTTCTGCTGGCACAGTAGAGATGTGTCGCCGCAAGCCGTGCATTGCAAATCACGACATCGGCCCCCTGGCCAACAAAGTCCGGCATCTCCAGCCTCCCGCATGTGCAGGAGTGGGCACAGAGACCAGACCGCTTTCCATAACTAGCACGACGAGAGGAATACGAACATGAAGACATTCACAATGCGCTATGGCAAGGCCCTGACTCTGGCAGCCGCACTGACCGGCGCCCTGGCACTGGGCGGCTGCGCCCATGGCCCCAGCCGTCAGCAAGTCGGTATCGGCGCAGGTGCCGTGGCCGGCGGTGCAGTGGGCAACGTGCTGTTTGGCGGCCCCGTGGGCACCATCGGCGGTGCTGCCGCCGGTGCTCTGATCGGTAACGAACTGACCAAGGGCGGCCACCGCCACCGCCACTAAGCCCTGCGCCCACGGACTGAACAAAGAGCTGCCAGAAATATTCCGGCGGCTCTTTGTGTTTTCGCCCTTCAAAAAACTCACTTCCCGGCCGGTTTGTACAGCCGCCTAGAATGGTTGCCGTGAACGCAACCAGCCCCGAACTCTCCCCCTCCCCTACCGAAACCGCCGACCAGGCTGCCCCCGTGCGCCGGCCGATTCGCGACCTGCCCGACGAGCTGATCAGCCAGATCGCTGCCGGCGAGGTGGTCGAGCGCCCCGCCTCCGTGGTGCGCGAACTGGTGGACAACGCTCTGGACTCGGGCGCAGCCCAGATCACCGTGCGCCTGCTGGCCGGCGGTGTGCGCCTGATCGCGGTGGAAGACGACGGCTGCGGCATCCCGCGCGACGAGCTGCCCGTGGCCCTGCGCCGCCATGCCACCAGCAAGATCAGCGATCTGCACGATCTGGAAACCGTGGCCACCATGGGCTTTCGCGGCGAGGCACTGGCCGCCATCGCCTCGGTATCGGAAACCTCCATCTTCTCGCGCCCTGCAGGTCAGGACTCGGCCTATCTGCTGGATGCACGCAGCGGCGAGCTGCGCCCCGCCGCACGCAACCAGGGCACGACCGTAGAGGTCAAGGAGCTGTTCTTCTCCACGCCCGCGCGCCGCAAATTCCTCAAGACCGATGCCACCGAACTCGCGCATTGCATAGAGTCCGTGCGTCGCCATGCGCTGGCACGCCCCGATGTGGGCTTTGCCATCTGGCATGAAGGCAAGCTGGTCGAGCAATGGCGCGCTGCCGGCAGCACGCCCGACGAAGCCTTGTCGCGCCGCCTGGCCGATGTGCTGAACGATAAGTTTGTCGACAACTCGGTCGCCGTCGATCACTGGGCCGGCCCCGTCCACGTCACGGGCCGCGCCGGCATCCCGGACGCGGCGCGCTCGCGCCCTGACCAGCAGTTCTGCTATGTCAACGGCCGCTTTGTTCGCGACAAGGTATTGACGCATGCGGCCCGCTCTGCGTATGAGGACGTGCTGCATGGCAACAAGCAGCCGGTCTACGCGCTCTATATAGAGATCGACCCCGCGCGTGTGGATGTGAACGTGCATCCCACCAAGATCGAGGTGCGCTTTCGAGACAGCCGCGAAGTCCACCAGGCGGTGCGCCACGCGATCGAGAACGCGCTGGCCACGCCGCGCGCCGCGGCCGTGGTAGAGGCGGCTGCCCAGGAAGCCGCCCGCCAGCCCGGCCTGATCGACGAGAGCACTGCCACGCCTGTCGCGGAGAAGGCCGCGACCAAGCCCGCCGCAGCCCCGGCCTGGCCGCAAACCCGCATGAGCTTTGGCGAGCCCGCCATCGGCAATCCCGTGCGCGATCTGGCCAAGCTCTGGGAGCCCATGCGCGAAGCCACTGCTAAAACCGCGCCCGCGCCCCAGATGGTGACTGCGGCACCAGCCCCAGCGAGCGCCACGCCTGCGACGCCTGAATCATCGGCCCCCGGCGCGACCACGATCACCAACACCACGGCCATGCCAAGCCCCGTGCCTCAACCCGAGGACGAAGGCATCAGACTGCGCCCTTCGGGCCAGTCCAGCTACTTTCAGCGAAAAGCGCCTGCACCTCAGATGCAGGAAGCGCCAGCCGCTACTGAGATCGTTGCCAATGCTGCAGCTGCAGCCCCGGTCGAACCTGCTGCTACGCACACTGCCGAACATGCCGCAGCGCCAGCAGCGCAACCACCCGTGACGGCTGCGGCAGACAACACCCCCGTCTGGCCGCTGGGCCGGGCCGTGGCCCAGCTGCATGGCGTCTATATCCTGGCCGAGAACAGCCAGGGCATGGTCATCGTGGACATGCATGCCGCCCATGAGCGCATCGTCTATGAGCAGCTCAAGAGCGCCGTGAATACGGAAAATGGCGACCAGCAGATTCCCAGCCAGCCGCTGCTGATTCCCGCCACCTTTGCCGCAACGCCCGAGGAAGTCGCCACGGCCGAGGCCCATGCCGAAACCTTGCTGACCCTGGGCATGGAGGTCTCGCCCTTCTCGCCCAAGACCCTGGCCGTGCGCGCCGTGCCGGCCACGCTGGCCCAGGGCGATGCCGTGGAGCTGGCGCGCAGCGTGCTGGCCGAACTGGCCCAGCATGACGCCAGCACCGTGGTGCAGCGCGCGCGCAACGAGATTCTGGCCACCATGGCCTGCCACGGCGCGGTGCGCGCCAACCGCAAGCTCACGCTGGACGAGATGAATGCGCTGCTGCGCCAGATGGAGGTGACCGAGCGCTCCGACCAGTGCAATCACGGCCGCCCCACCTGGCGTCAGCTGAGCATGAAGGAGCTGGATGCGCTGTTTCTGCGCGGGCGCTGATGGCCGGGCTGCAACAGCCGCCAAATAGCCGCTACATTGCCGGTATCGACCAAAACAGCGGGCCGGAAGATCTGTCCCCCGCCTGCCATCCGCCGTCATGACCCCCAGCTCCTCCACCCCGGAACCCGCCGAAGCCCACTCCTTCATCGCCCGCGTGCGTGCGGCCCTGCCGCAGCTGCCGCCCTCGGAGCGGCGGCTGGCGGAATTCCTGCTGGACTTTCCCGGCAATCTGTCGAGCTATGCGGCGGCCGAGATGGCCAAGCTCACGGGGGTATCGAATGCCACGGTCACTCGCTTCATTCAGCGGCTGGGCTACGAAGGCTACGAGGATGCGCGCCGCCATGCTCGCGCCCAGGGCGACAACGGCTCGCCGCTGTTTCTGGCTGCCGCATCGGCCCAGGGCAAGCCCACGGCGGATGTGATTGCCACCCATCTGCGCCAGGCCTCTGAGAATCTGGCTGTCACCATAGGACAGATCTCGGCACAGCAGCTGGAGGACATCGCCCTGGCGCTGATCGGCGCCCGACAGCTGTTCTTTGTCGGCTATCGCCAGAACCGCAACTTTGCCGCCTATCTGCGCTGGCAGCTGCTGCAGGCACTGGAGATGCCCAGCCAGGTCATCCCCGGCGCCGGCGAGACCCTGGGCGAATACGCGGCCCAGATCGGCGAAAACGATGTTGTGGTGATCTTTGCCTTGCGCCGCAGCGTGCGCGTGGTCAGCGAGTTCGCGCGCCAGGCCAGGCTGCTGGGCGCCCGCCTGATCTGCATCACCGACCATGCCAGCCCGGCCCCCGAGGCGGACTGGCTGCTGCGCGTGCAGACCTCGGCCCCGGGACCGCTGGACAATCACACGGCGCTTTTCATGCTCTGCCACCTGATTGCCACGGCCACCTTGCAGCAAAGCGGGCAGCCGGGGCGCAGACATATGGCGGCTATCGAGACCAGCCACGATGCGCTGGACGAGATGCTATGAAATCAAAAGCTTGCTGCGCCTGCTATTCATAGATTTCAGACATTTTTCCATCTGAAATCCATGAATGATTGGCGGTAGAAGCTCTTAAATCAATAGCAATCAGCTAGCGACGGCGAGCGACAGGCCGGCCAGCGCCGCCTGCATCGCGGCCACCACGGGCGACAGCACCGGCACCTGAAAGCGCGGCGCCAGCCACAACGCGGCTTCGGACAACGGGCCGCCGCCGATCACCACGGCCTGTGCGCCATCGCTTTGCACGCATTGGGCCACGGCATCGCCCAGGCGCTCGCACTGCAAGGCCGGATCTGCAGCCAGCACCAACGGCTCGCCCTGGGCAATGCGCGTGCCGCAGAACCAGGGCGCCAGGCCCAGCGCCGCGACCGAGGCGGCAATCGAAGCCTCCAGCCCCGGCGTGGTGGTCGCAATGCCAAAGCGGCGCGGGCGCCCCTGCTCATCCCGAGCGGCCTGCAGCATCGCTGCCTCGCCAATGCCGAAGGCGGCAACTCCGGCTGGCAAGGCCGCTCTCAACAACTCCAGCCCCGGATTGCCAAACGCGGCCACGATGATGGCCCGCCCAGCCTGGTTGTCATCGCCCTGGGCAAAGCCCAGGCCCAGCCGCAGCACCTCCTGCTCGGCGATCTTCAGTCCCGCCTCGTCGGTAATCATGGCCGCTCCCCGCCCGGCCGTCGCGCCGTGCAGCAGCACGCCGGGCGGTAGACAGGCCCGCGCCTGTCTGAGCATCAGCGCCGTGGTCTGCTGCGAGGTATTGGGGTTGATCAGCAGAATATGCATGCCAGCCTTCATGCCGTGCGCTCCCGAGCGCTTGCAGGTACGCCTGCAGCCGCTGCAGACTCCTCCTGTGAATGTGATTCACCGCCCGCGCCTTCCTCGATGGAGCGGCCAAAGGTCTCGGGGGCAAACTGCACGGCAATCGCAAAGATGAAATACATGGCCGCGATCATGCCGAACATTCCGGAGACGCCGTGCAGGTCGAACATCTTGCCCGCCAGCACCTGGGACATGGCGCCGCCAATCGTGCCCAGCGCCAGCAGGAAGGAGGTTCCCAGCGCCCGGATGCGCGTGGGGTAGAGCTCGGGCGCAAAAATCCAGATGGAGGTGTTGAGCGTCAGCACGCAGAACTGGAACAGCGCACCGCAGACCAGGATCATGGCCACGCTGTCGGTGAAGTTGCCGAACGCCAGCCCCGCAAGGCAGGCGGCAATCGCCCCTACCGTCAGCACCCGCTTGCGCGGAAAGTAGTAGCCCATGGTCGATGCCGCGATCGCCCCAAGCAGGCTGCCCATCTGCATGACGATGGTGAAGCTGAAGCTCTTGGTGATGGAATAGCCCTGAGCGACCAGAATCGTCGGCATCAGCGTGAGCACCGAGAGCTGCGCGCCAAACGTCATCCACGAAGCCAGGCCCACGGCAATCGTGCGCCACGCATAGCCGCCCCTGAAGATGTCGGTGAAGGAGCTGCGCTGCACGGCCTGAGTGGCAGCCGTCTGCGCCTGGGCGCTGCCTGGGGTGATGAACTCGCGCAGTTCGTACTGCGCATTGGCCAGCTTGCCGGCCGCCAGCATGCTCAGCACCTGATTGGCTTCCTCGACCCGTCCCTTGGAGAGCAGAAAGCGCGGCGTCTCCGGCACGAAGCGGCGGTAGAACACGATGAAGATGGCCGGCATGACCAGGCAGCCGAACAGCCAGCGCCAGGAATCATCGCCCGGGAACAGCGTGAACACGCCCAGGGCAAATGCCGGCGCCAGCATATTGCCCAGGCCGCCGCCGCCTACATTGATGAGACCGACTGCCGTGCCGCGAAAGCGGGCCGAGCAGAACTCCGCCAGCATGGTCACGGCCGTGGTGATTTCTCCGCCCAGACCAAAGCCCACGATGGCACGCGCCACGGCGAGAAACGCGTAATCGGGTGCCAGTGCGCAGCCGACGGCACCCAGCGTGAACAGCGCCAGGTTCACATTGAGCATGAAGCGCCGCCCCATGCGATCGGCCAGGTAGCCCGACAGCAAACGCCCCATGGCGGCGGCAAAGAAAGTGATGGTGTTGAGAAAGGCAATGTCCGTCGCGTCCAGCCCCCATTGCTGGCGCAGCAGGGGGCCGACCAGGCCGACCGCGTTCTGTTCGAACACATCGAAGAGCACGCCGCAGACCACCAGAAAGATGATGCTTTTGTGCGAGCGCGTCACGCCGATCTGGTTGAGCGCATTTTCCAGTTGCTGCATCTGCGCCGCACTGGCCTTGCCTGACGCCGAGGGCGTCACGGGGATCTCAGCTGCCATATCCACCTCCTCTTGGTTGAGGGCTAACCTGGCGCAGGGCCGGCAAGCCGATTGAAATAAATTTTTCCTTATTAAAAAATATGAAATTTAAATTTCAAATCCAGATTTACCCAGGCCCTGAGGCCAGCTGCGCAGTCCACCTGCTGAGTCGTGCGGCCTGGTTCATGAAAATCAGTTTTCACGATTGCAGATTTCGTGCCTGAAATCACATGCACCACTATGGTGCTAGCACAGATAAGACAGGACGAGCGCATGAAGCCGGCCGTCACGAAACGAAAACACTTGTGCAACAGGCAGCAAAAATGTTTTTACGACACCGGGATGAAAAATCCTTTACTTCAACTGCACCATCCAAGTGCCTGAAAACTAAGAATAAATACGGCAGCAATGTTCCAAATTTGGGCATTGGCGCACCAGAATTGCGCTCTCATGCACCGAATCCATGCATGACGGCATAACTTTTTGGCATAATTTTGGTTTCGCGAGTTTCAGCGCATTCCTCTGTCCCTGTCAGAAAGTTCTCTATGAAGTACGAGTCCGTAGGCCAATTCCTGGAAGAAGTGGCACAACGCAACCCCGGTCAGCCCGAATTCCTGCAAGCCGTCACCGAAGTGATGGAAAGCCTGTGGCCCTTCATCGAGAAGAATCCCAAGTACGCCGAGCACGCCCTGCTGGAGCGCCTGGTCGAGCCCGAGCGCATCATCCAGTTCCGCGTGAGCTGGACTGACGACAAGGGCCAGGTGCAGGTGAACCGCGGCTTCCGCATCCAGCACAGCATGGCCATCGGCCCCTTCAAGGGCGGTCTGCGCTTCCACCCCTCGGTCAACCAGTCCGTGCTGAAGTTCCTGGCTTTCGAGCAGACCTTCAAGAACGCACTGACCACGCTGCCCATGGGCGGCGGCAAGGGCGGCTCCGACTTCGACCCCAAGGGCAAGAGCCCTGCCGAAGTCATGCGCTTCTGCCAGGCTTTCGTGTCCGAGCTGTTCCGCCACGTGGGTCCCGACACCGATGTGCCCGCAGGCGACATCGGCGTGGGCGGCCGTGAAGTGGGCTACATGGCCGGCATGTACAAGAAGCTGTCGAACACTGCGGCTTCCGTGTTCACCGGCAAGGGCCTGTCCTTCGGCGGCTCTCTGATCCGCCCCGAAGCCACCGGC
The DNA here is from genome assembly GCF_001010305.1 of Comamonas sp. E6. Taxonomy (NCBI): domain Bacteria; kingdom Pseudomonadati; phylum Pseudomonadota; class Betaproteobacteria; order Burkholderiales; family Comamonadaceae; genus Comamonas; species Comamonas sp. E6. The sequence continues at coordinate 219,760 of NZ_BBXH01000006.1, read as the reverse complement.
TACGGCACCGTCTACTTCGCCCGTGAAATGCTGGCCACTCGCGGCCAGTCCTTTGAAGGCAAGACCGTGTCCGTGTCCGGTTCGGGCAACGTGGCTCAGTACGCCGTGGAAAAGGCCATGGAACTGGGCGCCAAGGTCGTGACCGTGTCCGACTCCTCGGGCACCGTGTACGACGCTGCAGGTTTCACCACCGAAAAGCTGGCCATCCTGATGGACGTGAAGAACCACAAGTACGGCCGCGTCAGCGACTACGCCAAGCTGGTTTCCGGCGTGGAATTCCTGGCCGGCAAGAGCCCCTGGTCCATCAAGGTGGACGTGGCCCTGCCTTGCGCCACTCAGAATGAACTGAACGAAGCCGATGCCAAGACCCTGATCGCCAACGGCGTGCTGTGCGTGGCTGAAGGCGCCAACATGCCCTCCACCAACGAAGCCGCCCGCGCCTTCGAAGCTGCCGGCGTGCTGTACGCACCCGGCAAGGCATCCAACGCCGGTGGCGTGGCCACTTCGGGTCTGGAAATGTCGCAAAACTCGGCCCGCCTGTCCTGGCCCGCAGAAGAAGTGGACGCCCGTCTGCTGCAAATCATGCAAAGCATCCACGCTGCTTGCGTGAAGCACGGCAAGCGCGAAGACGGCACCATCAGCTACATCGACGGCGCCAACATCGCCGGCTTTGTGAAGGTGGCCGACGCCATGCTGGCACAAGGCGTGATCTGAGCGTCAGCTGCTCGTCACTCGCAAGAAAGGCCCTTCGGGGCCTTTTTTCATGCCCTCGGCCAGGCGGTGAAACGACGGCTTGAATGCCTTGCGTGCACAGCGATCTAGGCCCGCACGCCCAGTCTCATCCAGCGCACCAAGAGCTTCTCGACCTCCAGCAACAGCAGCAGGGCAACACCCAGCCCTATCGCCAGCAGTCCGGCCGCCAGGTCGACAGGACGGCTGTCGAACAGTGTCTGCATGGGCGGGGTGTAGGTGAACAGCAGTTGCACCAGGGTGACGCCGGCCACGCCCAGCAGCACCGCCGGGGTGCCCAGGACGCCGCGCAGGCTCAGCGAGGTTCCCTGCGTGTAGCGCACGCTGAACAGATAGAAGATCTCCATGATCACCAGCGCATTGACCACGATGGTGCGAGCCAGTTCGACCGAGTCGCCGCGGCGCAGCGACCACTCGAACATGCCGAAGCAGCCCAGCGCGAACAGCACCGAGACCAGGGCGACGCGCCACAGCAGATAGGGCTGCAGCAATTGCTCGTCCGGCGAGCGCGGCTTGCGCTGCATCAGCGTGGGCTCGGGCGGCTCGAAGGCCAGCGTCAGGCCCAGGGCCACGGCGGTGACCAGATTGACCCAGAGAATCTGCACCGGAGTGACGGGCAGGGACAGGCCCAGCAAAATCGCCGCAACGATGACAATCGCCTGACCGCCGTTGGTCGGCAAGGTCCAGGCAATGACCTTGCGCAGGTTTTCGTAGACGGTGCGCCCTTCCTTGACGGCGGCGACGATGGTGGCGAAGTTGTCGTCGGCCAGCACCATGCCTGCGGCCTCCTTGGCGGCAGCCGTGCCGGTGATGCCCATGGCCACACCGATGTCGGAACGCTTGAGTGCCGGTGCGTCGTTGACGCCGTCACCAGTCATGGCGATGACGCTGCGATCTGCCTGCAGGGCCTGCACCAGGCGCAGCTTGTGTTCCGGACTGGTACGGGCGAATACCGTGGAGGCTCTGGCCACGTCGATCAGCTGGGCATCGTTGAGCCCGTCCAGCTCATGGCCTGAAGTGACTCGGATGGTGTCGGCCAGCGCCAGTTCCCTGGCGATGGCGGCAGCGGTGGCAGCATGGTCACCGGTGATCATCTTCACGGCAATTCCGGCGCTGCGGCATTCGCGCACGGCCTCCTTTGCCGATTCTCACGGCGGATCTATCATGCCCAGCACGCCAAACAGGGTCAGGTCCTTGACGTCGGCCATGTCCACCCTGTCCTTGGCATCCTCGGGCGCGAAGCTGGCCAGACCCAGCACGCGATAGCCTTTGGCCGCCAGGGCATCGACCTGCTCCAGCCAATAGGCTGCATCCAGCGCCTGCAGGCCTTCAGCGCCCTGCTGGTCGCGGCACATGGCAAGAACCTGCTCCGGAGCCCCTTTGACGAAAACCACGGCTGGAGCATCAACTGGGCGGTGCAGAGTGGCCATGTAGCGGTGGACGGCATCAAAGGGAACTTCGTCGAGTCGGCGCCAGTCCTGACGCAGGCGCTCCACATCCAGACCGGCGCGCGTGGCCAGCGTCACCAGCGCGCCTTCCATGGGATCGCCTTCGACTGTCCAGGCCGTACCTTCGGCATGCCTTACATGGGCGTCGTTGCAAAGTGCCGCGCCCGTGGCGAAGTGCAGCAGCTGTGGATGCAGCGCAGGCTCGATCTCCTCGCCCGCCAGGGTGAAATGCCCCTGTGGCGCATAGCCCTCGCCTTCTATGTCGAAGCGGGAACCGGGCAGCACCACGGCGCGCACGCTCATTTCGTTGCGTGTCAATGTACCGGTCTTGTCGGAGCAGATGACCGAGACGGCGCCCAGTGTTTCAACCGCCGGCAGACTGCGCACGATGGCATAGCGTGCGGCCATACGCTGCACGCCAATGGCCAGCGCAATCGTCATGACCACGGGCAGGCCTTCGGGGATGGCCGATACGGCAATGCCAACCACAGCGATAAAGGCGTCGGCTGTGTCGTAGTCGCGCACCCACAGCGCAAAGCAGAACATCAACGCGGACAGGCTCAGTATGGTGACGGTGAGCTGGCGCGCGAAACGGTCCATGAGCCGCGTCAGCGGGGTGGCCAGTGTCTGCACCGAACCCAGCATGGTGCTGATCTGGCCCAGCTCGGTACGCGGGCCTGTGGCTACCACCACACCCAGGCCTTGCCCCGCGGCAACCAGGGTGCCGGAGTAGGCCATGGAAAAGCGGTCGCCGAGAGCGGCATCGACAACCACCGGATCGGCCGACTTGTCGACGGCCACCGATTCCCCGGTCAGCATGGCCTCGTCCAGCCTCAGGCTGCTGGCGCGCAGCAGCCGCAGATCGGCCGGGACGCGATCGCCAGCCTCGAGCAGCACGCAGTCGCCGGCGACAAGTTCTTCTGCAGGCACCGCCATGCGCAAGCCGTCGCGCAGCACATTGGCGCGACTGGAAACCATGGCCTTCACGGCGTCCAGTGCCTTCTCGGCACGGCCTTCCTGCACGAATCCGAAGACCGCATTGATCAGCACCACCGCGAGGATGACCCCCGTATCGACCCAATGCTGCAGCAAGGCGGTGACCACGGCCGAGCCCAGCAGCACATAGATCAGCAGATTGTTGAACTGCGACAGAAAGCGCGCCAGCATGCTGCGCGAAGCGGCAGCAGGTAAGGCATTGGGCCCTTGCTGCTGCAAGCGCTCGCGGGCCTCTCCAGAGCTCAGCCCGGCGGCAGTCGATTGCAATTGAGTGAGTACGGTATCGGTAGCCAACGCGTGCCAGGCGGCAACGCGGTTCTGTTCCTGCATCTGAGACTCCCTGACGATTCAACTGAAACGCTTGTGAGCCGGATCTGTGCCCGGTTGGCTGGCTGCCGCGGAGAACGCGCCGTTGCATGGAATGCGCTGGGCAGGCCTTGCCACTGACTATAAGCAGGAATATCGATCATTGATTGACTGCAACGGGCTGATTGCCCCTGCCAGCCAACACTGCAGCGAAATCGGACTTTCAAGCTCGGCAGTGCGCCCTGCAGCTGGCTCAGCCAGCCCTACCGGCGCGAGGCACCGGCTAAAAATCAGTTGAACCACTGGTTTTCATGGATTCCTCCCCACATGAAATCTCATGACAATCAATTAAATTTTGTTGAGCAATTCAACATCAATTACTGAATCAACCTTCGCCACAAATAATTGTGGAACTTATGAATCCAGACCGCGCCACTCTTTCCCGCCGACTTTGCATCGCCTGTGCCATGACCAGCCTGTTCGCAGGCGCGGTGCAGGCACAGGATGCCTATCCCAGCAAGCCCATCCGCATCGTGATTGGCTATGCCCCAGGCGGCTCTGTCGACATGGTCGGCCGCGTGGTCGGGGACATACTGGCCAGGCAGTTGAACGCCACTGTCGTGGTCGAGAACGTGCCGGGCGCCGCAGGCGTGGTGGGAGCGCAGCGCGTGGTATCGGCCAAGCCCGACGGCTACACCTTGCTGGCAGGCTCCAGCAACGAAATGGCGGGCACCAAGTTTGTGAATGCCGCGCAGAAGTATGATCCGGCTGTAGATCTGACCCCGGTGAGCCTGACCGCCCAGGCCCCCAATCTGTGGGTGGCCGGTGCGCATGTTCCTGTCAAAACCGTGGATGACTTCGTCAAACTGGCCAAAGCCAACCCCGGCAAATACAGCTACGGCAGCCCCGGCATTGGCTCGACACCGCATTTTTCGGGAGAGCTGATCAAGAAGACCGCGGGTGTCTACCTCGTGCACATCCCCTATAAGGGCTCTCCCGCCATGACCAGCGATCTGGGCGGCGGCAACCTGGACTTCGCCATCCTCTCGCCAACCGCTGCAGCACCGCTGGCGCAGTCTGGAAAGATCAGGATTCTGGGCGCCACCACCGCCACCCGCATCGCCACGCTCAAGGAGGTGCCGGCGCTGGCAGAACACCCCGCGCTCAAGGGCTATGCCTTGAGCGGCTGGTTTGCTTTGGCTGCCCCCAAGGGTCTGCCTCCGGAAGTGCTGACCAAGCTGCAAAAAGCGATACAGACAGGTCTCGCCGATCCGGCCATCCGTCAGAAGCTGGAAGCAGCTGGAACCCCGCCCGCCAAGGGCAATGAAAGCCTTGCCCAGGTGATGCGCACCGACATGGATAAATACGCCGAGCTGGTGAAGTTCGCGAGGATCACGGGCGACAACTAAGGCAGCGGCCTGCAGCTCCCTATGCTTTCCTGCCCGCAGGGTCTTGCATCACCGCGCCCAGGTTTGTTTTCGGCAACCCTGCGACTAGGGCAGCCCCCATGGCATGCCCGCGCTCCTTCCCGGTAAAAGTGACAGGTTTCACAACTTGTCTCCGTCAAAAACCTTGGAGGGTAATTTCATGTCCTTGACTCACCGCGCCAGCTTTTCGACCCTGCTTTGCAGCAGCGCCTTCATGCTGTTCAGCCAGAGCGCCCTGGCCCAGGCTGCTGCACTCCAGGCGGGTATGCCCCAGCCGGGTGCGGCTCAGACCGGAGGCCTGTCCCGGACCATGGTCGGCAAGGCCGATGTTTCGGTACCGGGCCGCGAAGCCGTGGTGGCCAAGGTGGAAGTCGCCCCAGGCTCACGCGCGGGCCGCCATACCCACCCCGGCGACGAGATCAGCTATATCAGCGAGGGTGAGGTCGATCTGCTGATCGACGGCCAGTCGCCGCGCACGCTCAAGGCCGGCGAAACCTTTGTCGTTCCCGCTGGTGTGATTCATGACGCACACAATGCCAGCAATGGCACGGTCAAGCTGATTGGCGTGTATGTCGTGGAGAAGGGCAAGCCTCTGGCCACGCCGGCCCCTTGAGCACCGCACAGCTTCGACCGACCAACACAAGGCCGCAGTCCATCGCTGCGGCCTTTGTTTTTGCTCGACTCTTCTTCTGTAGGATCAACCCACATGAAGCACACCATTACCGCCCTGCTGCTGGGTGCAGCCTGCAGCTTGAGTCTTGCCGCATCGCCCACGCCGGCCGCGACTCAGGAGATCGAGTACCTGATCGGCCACCTCAAAACCTCGGGCTGCGAGTTCCAGCGCAATGGCAGCTGGCATGACAGCGCCAAGGCAGCCGAGCATCTGCGCGGCAAATACGACTATCTGCTCAAAAAGGGCTGGGTGGCAACAGCCGAGGACTTCATTGCCCGCGCAGGCACGGAGAGCAGCATCAGCCACAAGCCCTACCAGGTGCGCTGCAGCGGCAAAGAGGCCGAAGCCAGCGCCAGCTGGCTGCAGGCCGAGCTCAAGCGCTACCGCAACCGCCAGTAGCGCTCAGCAACCCGCATCAGCCTGCGCGCTTGACTGCCGCATCGCACCAGCGCTGCGCCACCTGGGGCGAGGTGCTGCAGACGGCATCGTGCGTGACCGTGGTCACGGCGCGCTCCAGCAGCTGGATATCGGCTTCGTGCTGACGTGCCACATGCGGGTCTTCGAAGAAGATGGCGCGGTGGCAGCGCTTTTCCAGAACCAGATCGGCAATCTGCGCATCACCGCCCAGCGGACCGCTGTTATAGCGGTCCACCCAGGGCTTGTCGGCAGGCCAGCCCTTGCTCCAGGCCATTTCGTTGAGTTTCTGACCCGTGGTGCCCGTGCCCACGCGGCGGCGGTAGCGGCTGAGCAACTCGAAGTTGTGTGCTGCAAAGTCCAGCATGGTGGGCTTCATGGCATCGTGGGCAATCAGCGCCAGCGTCTGGTTTTCATAGTCGTGAAAGCGGTCGGCATTACGGTCACGTGCCAGGCCGGCGTGAATGCGCTCCATCTCTATCCAGTCGCGCGTGGAGGCGACGGTGGAAAGAAAAGGCTTGCCGTGGATCACGCACTGGCGCTTCAGGGCCAGGGCTTCGGGGAAGATGGACGACGGATCCACCGGGTCCATCAGGTAGATAGCGCCGTCGAGAGTGCGCTCGTCACCCTCCATGCCCACCACCTCGGCCACCAGCCTCATGAGCCCGCCCTCGCGGCCATAGGGGTAGCGCACCAGGCCTTTGTAGCCCTGAAGCATGCTGGCCGCCGTGATGGCGTCATAGGTGCGGCCCACGGTATGAAAGCCCAGCTTGAGCTCGCGAATTCCGGCCTCGCAGGCGCGCAGCAGGGCAAACAGCGCGGCGTCCTCGGTTTGGTGGTGGAGTTTGTTGGCGGCAAGACCCAGGCAGATCGACATAGTGAACTAATCCTTCAAACAGGCTTCAAACGCTCGCAAACTCTGCGTAACCAGCTATGCATTTGCGGCTTGAAACACCCGCAAGAATATCGCCAATTCATGCACTCCAGATGACTGGGGGCAGGTCAGACAGCCATACTTGCACAGCACTTGACAGCCGCCCTCTTCCGTCGCTCTTCTTCCATGCCCAAGACCTCACGCTTCTGGAGCCCTCGCCGCATCGCGGCTGCACTCGGTCTGGCCTTGCTGCTGGTGCTCGCGAGCTGGGGCATGCGCGAGCTCGATGCCAGGCAGCGGGTCTGGATTTTTCAGCCCAGCGACCGCAGCTGGCCCGGAGCCAACACGGCCGGCATGCTGGAGCGATGGATAGACTTTCGCAGCCGCGACGGCAACGCCGCCAGGCTGCATGCCCTCTGGATGCCATCCAGCGATGCACGCGCTCCCCTGCTGCTGTTTCTGCATGGAGCGCGCTGGAATGTGACGGGCTCCTCGCCACGCATACGGCGCCTGCAGGCCATGGGCTTTTCGGTGCTGGCTGTGGACTACCGCGGCTTTGGCAAGAGCAGCCCGGCCCTGCCCTCGCAGGCCTCGGCCGCCGAGGATGCCCGTGCCGCCTGGGACTGGCTGGGCCGACAGGCCGCAGGCAGGCCGCGCTATATCTTCGGCCACTCGCTGGGCGGCGCCGTTGCCATCGATCTGGCCAGCTCCGTCAAGGATGAAAGCGGGGTGCTGGTCGAGTCCACCTTCACCAGCATTCCCGATGTGTTCGACTCCATGCGCTGGGGCTGGCTGCCCGTGAACTGGTTGATCACGCAGCGTTTCAACTCGGTCGACACCGTGGCGGACATCGGCTCGCCGCTGCTGGTCGTGCACGGCACGGCCGACCCGCTGATTCCGGCCCGGCTGGGCCAGCAGCTGTTCGATGCGGCGCGCGAGCCCAAGCGCCTGATCCTGGTCGAGGGCGCCAGCCACCACAACACCCAGTCCAAGGCACTGGCGCAATACCGCCAGGCACTGCATGAGCTGTTCGGCCTGAATCCGCGCTGAGCGACATCGCCACATACTGTCTCGTCAGCATACGGATCAATGGGCAGGTTCTGATAGTCTGTCTGGTTATGTCTGCGCCGCCTGCCCTGAACTCAAAGCAAAATCCCGCTCAATCCCTTAATGAGCAAGCGAAGAGTGCTCCTGAATCTGCAGTCCTTGTGATTCTCACACTGGGGCTGCTGCTGGGTCTGCAGCCGCTGGCAACCGATCTCTATCTGCCCGCCCTGCCTCAGTTGCAGCAAGGCTTTGGCGCCCATGTCTCGCAGGCCCAGCTGACACTGACCGGCTTTTTGCTGGCCTTTGGCTGCTCGCAGATTTTCTGGGGCCCGCTGTCGGACCGGCTGGGCCGCCGCCCGGTCTTGCTGCTGGGCATCAGCGGCTATGTGATCGCCGCTCTGGGCTGCGCCAGCGCCCAGAGCATGGAGGCCTTGATTGCCTGGCGCAGCCTGCAAGGCGCAGCCCTGGGCGCCGGTGTGATGTGCGCGCGTGCCGTGGTTCGCGATCTCTACGCACCGCATATGGGCGCGCAAGTCATGTCCAAGGCGCTGACAGGCCTGGGCGTGCTGGCCTTTCTGGCCCCCATCAGTGGCAGCTTGCTCGTGGGCTGGCTGGGCTGGCGCTCCACCATGCTGGCCCAGGCCTTCATGGGCTGCCTGGCCTGGCTGCTGGTGGTGCTGCGCTTCAGGGAGTCGATTCCCCAGCGCAACCCGCAGGCGCTGCAAGCGGGCAATCTGCTGCGCACCTGGTTGCGCATTGTGCGCAACCCCATGTTCCAGGCCTACAACCTGCTGACCTGCTTCAGCTATGCAGGCCTGTTCACCAATCTGGCGGCCTCTTCGTTCACCTACATCAACGTGCTGCATATGGAGCGCACGCAATACGGGCTGATGCTGGGCGGCAACGCGCTGTGCTATATCGCCGGCACCTTCGCCTGCCGCCGTCTGCTGCGCAGCATGAGCGTGCAGCGCACCGTGGCCGTGGCGGGGGTGCTGTCGCTGACGGCAGGCTCCATCATGGGCCTGGCGGCCCTGGGCGATCTGCGCAGCATCTGGGCCTATGCCCTTCCCTTCTGTCTCTACCAGATCGCCCACGGCATTCACATGCCCTGCGGACAAAGCAATGCCATCGCACCCTTCCCCCAGGCAGCGGGCACGGCCTCGGCGATCAACGGCCTGGTGATGATGCTGATGGCTTTTGCCATGGGGCACTGGCTGGGACTGAATCTGGATGCGGATTCCACCATGCCGCTGGCTTTCGGCATCTGGTTCTGGTCGGCTTGCACTGCCATCACGGCATGGACGCTGGTACAGCGTTTTGGCATCAGCAAATCATGATTTGAAATAAGATTTTTGTGTTATTTAAAAACCAGTTTTTATTATTTTTCTTTTTATAGAGATTTTTTGAGAATGCCTGGACTGGCCAACGCGCCGCACTTTTGTGATCTCCAGCCATGCATTCCCGCCGCTCCTTTCTGCAGCAATCGCTGCTTGCCGCCAGCTCCGCTGGTTTCTCCCTCAGCTCTCTGGCCAAGGCCGCCGAGATATCCGCCGTTCCTCAGTCCAGCCGCATTCTGGTGGGCTTTGGCGCAGGTGGCGGCATCGATCTGCTGGCACGCGTACTGGCCGAAAACATCGCCGCACAGCTGGGCAGGAGCCACTACGTGGTGGTGGACAACAAGCCCGGCGCCAACGGCCAGATTGCCGCACAGACTCTGCTCAACGCCCCCAGCGACGGCAGCACCTATCTGATCGCACCGCTGATCACCCCGGTGCTCTCGCAGATCGTCTACAAAAAGCCCGGCTACGACCCTGCACGCGACTTCTCTCCGGTGGGTCTGCTCGCGCATTTCCAGTTCGGCCTGGCCGTCCCCGCCAGGCATCCAGCGCGCAATATTCAGGAATATGTGGCCTGGCTCAAGGCCAACCCCGAAAAAGCCAACTTCGGCAGCCCTGCCGTGGGCAGCCTGCCGCATTTCTTCGGTCTGCTGCTGGGCGAAGCGGCCGGCGTCAACATCGTGCATGTGCCCTACAAGGGCGGTCCGGCCATGATGACGGATCTGATCAGCGGCCAGTTGGCCTCCGCCATCCAGACCACCAGCGAGCTCGCTCCGCTGCACAAGGAAGGCAAGGTGCGCATTCTGGGCACCTTCGGCAGCCAGCGCGGTCGCGAGCTGCCCGATGTACCGACCTTTGCCGAAGCCGGCTACCCCAAGGCCACAGGCAGCGGCTGGTACAGCCTGTGGGCACGCAAAGGCACTTCGCCCGAAGCCATTGCCGCCGTCAACCGCGCCGTCAACCACGCGCTGCTCGACCCCAAGCTGCAACCCAAATGGGCGGAGCTGTCCCTGCAGCCTGACCCGCGCACGCCGCAGGCACTGGAGCAGTTGCGCGTGGCCGAAGTCGCCAAATGGCGTCCCGTGATTGCCAATTCCGGCTTTGCCATCGAATAAGCAGAACGACCTACTCATGACCGTACCGAATATCGTTTTCATCCTGGCCGACGATCTGGGCTGGGCCGACCTGGGCGTCTATGGCGCCACCGATTTCAAGACCCCGCATCTGGACCGCCTCGCCGCCCAGGGCGTGCGCTTCAATCAGGCCTATGCCAACTCGGCCGTCTGCTCGGCCACACGCATTGCGCTGATCACCGGACGCTATCAGTACCGGCTCCAGGCCGGGCTCGAAGAGCCGCTGGCACGCCATGGCGCGCAACTCGGCCTGCCGGCCGATCACCCCACGCTGCCGTCGCTGCTCAAGCAGGCCGGCTACGACACGGCGCTGATAGGTAAATGGCATCTGGGCAAGCCGCCCGCCTACGGCCCGCAGCGCAGCGGCTACGACTATTTCTTCGGCAATCACAGCGGTGCCATTGACTACTTCACGCACAAGCCCGGCGTGGGCGAGCAGTTCAGCCCCGACCTCTGGCAAGGCAACGAGCCCGTGGAGCGCACGGGCTACTACACCTATATCCTGGGTGATGAGGCCACACGCTATGTCCATGAGCGCAAGGACCAGGACAAGCCCTTTTTCCTGTCGCTGCACTTCACGGCACCGCACTGGCCTTGGGAAGGGCCTGACGACGAGCATGTCGCGCACAACATCAAGGACCTGTTCCACTACGACGGCGGCAGTCTCAAGAAATATGGCGAAATCGTCGAGGCGCTGGACAAGGCCGTGGGCCAGGTGCTGCAGGCGCTCGATGACACCGGCCAGGCCGACAACACCATCGTCATCTTCACCAGCGACAACGGCGGCGAACGCTTTTCCAAGACCTGGCCTTTCACGGGCCAGAAAACCGAGCTGCTGGAAGGCGGCATCCGCGTGCCCACATTGCTGCGCTGGAGCGCCCGCATCCAGCCCCAGGTCCAGGAGCAGGTCACAGCCAGCTTCGACTGGTTGCCCACGCTGCTGGCCGCTGCAGGTGCCAGGCCACACCCCGACTTCCCCAGCGACGGCCAGAACATCCTGCCCATCCTGGAGGGCCATGCAGCCAATACCGAGCGCAGCCTGTTCTGGCGCTACAAATCACAGACCCAGCGTGCCGTGCGCCAGGGACCCTGGAAATACCTCAAGATCAACGACAACGAGTTTTTGTTCAATGTGGAGGAGGACGCCCGCGAACGCGCCAATCTCAAGGAGCATCAGCCAGCAATCTTTACCGGGCTGCGCAGGCAATGGGAGGAATGGAACGAGCAATTGCTGCCCATCACGGCCGAAATCTACAGCCACGGCCTCTCGCCCGATATTCAGGCCGATCGCTATGTGCCGGCACGCCTGAGCCGGGGCTAGGCAGGGCACTAAGCCCCGCCGCTGCCGCCAGGCGGCAGGCTGCGTTATCCTTCACAACCAGCAAGAACCAATGACCGGCGGTCATTGGTTCTTGTGCTTTGACCTGTACGGATTTCGCCCATGACTGCTGCCCACGCCCTGCCCTGTATCGCCATTGCCGGCCCCACTGCCTCGGGCAAGACTGCGGCAGCGCTGGCATTGGCCGAGCGGCTGGCACAGCGCGGGCAGAAGGCCGAGATCATCAGCGTGGATTCGGCCCTGGTCTACCAGGGCATGGACATCGGCACAGCCAAGCCTACAAGGGACGAGCTGACTGCCGTGCCGCATCACCTCATCGACATCATCGATCCGCTGCAGGCTTATAGCGCGGCCGAGTTCGTGCGCGACACGCAAAAGCTGGTTGCCGAAATCCGCGCCCGCCAGGCCATACCTCTGCTGGTGGGCGGCACCATGCTGTATTTCAAGGCACTGATGGACGGGCTGGACGATATGCCTGCCGCCGACCCCGAAGTGCGCGCCATGCTGGATGCGCAGGCCGCCGAGCTGGGCTGGCCAGCCATGCATGCCAGACTAGCCCAGGTGGACCCCGTCACCGCAGCACGCCTGGCCCCCGGCGACAGCCAGCGCATCCAGCGCGCACTCGAGGTCTGGCATGTCTCGGGCAAACCGCTTTCAAGCTTTCACACGACCAGGAAAAAGACGGGCCCTGCCGAACAGATGGGACTTGCAACGCTTTTTTCGCTGGAGCCTGCAGAGCGAGCCTGGCTGCATCAGCGCATTGCGCTGCGCTTTGATCTCATGCTGGAGCAAGGCTTCCTCGACGAAGTGCGCAGCCTGCGCGCACGCGGCGATCTCCATCTGGACCTGCCCTCGATGCGCTGCGTGGGCTATCGCCAGGCCTGGGAAGTGCTGGACGCGCTGGAGGCCGATCCCGGCAAGCCGCTGGACATGGCGGGCCTGCGCGAGCGCGGCATCGCCGCCACACGCCAGTTGGCCAAGCGCCAGATCACCTGGCTACGCTCCATGCCCCAGCGCCATGCCATTGCCTGCGATGCACCCGGCGCCCAGCAGCAATTGCTGAATGCCGCCATGGCTGCCATTGACGCGGCGCAGCAAGACGCCAGCTAAGCACCACGACCGCAGCCGCCCATCGTTAAGATCGCTGCATGGCTGCCACCGACTCACCCTACGCCCATCCGCTGCTGCAGGTCAGCGACCTTGCCAAACGCTATGGCGAGGGCGAGGCCCAGACCACGGTCTTCGCGCAGGTGAGCTGCGAGATCGCCGCCGGCGAGTTTGTCGCCATCGTCGGCAACTCCGGCGTGGGCAAGTCCACCTTTCTCAACTGCCTGGCCGGGCTGGACAGTTGGCAGCAAGGCCGGGTTCTGCACAGCGGCACCGATCTGTCCACGCTCGATGAAGCCCGGCGCGCCATCTGGCGGCGCGCGCATCTGGGCTTTGTGTTCCAGGCCTTTCATGTCCTGCCCCATCTCGATGTGGCGCAGAACATTGCCCTGCCGCTGATGCTGCTGGGCCGCATGGACGGCCAGGGTCAGCAGCGCGTGCAGCAGGTGCTGCAAGCCGTGGGACTCGCAGGTCTGGGCCAGCGCCTGCCCCAGCAGCTCAGCGGCGGCCAACTGCAGCGCGTAGCCATAGCACGTGCCCTGGTGCATTCGCCGCCTCTGCTGCTGGCCGATGAGCCCACGGGCAATCTGGACCCATCCACAGCCCAGCAGATCATGGATTTGCTGCTGCAGCAAACCCGCGACAACGGCACGGCGCTGGTGCTCGTCACCCATTCCGCAGAAGCGGCCAGACGCGCCGACCGCGTGCTGCGGCTGACGGCAGGCGGCATGCAGGCCGAGCTCTCGGTGTCGCAGCAAACATCGCTAGGCCTGTGACTGCACGCCCCCCGCTTCTTATGCTGCTGAGCAGCTTCTCCTGGCAGGAGCTGCGCCAGCATCCCTGGCGCACGGCCACGGCGCTGATTGCCATCATGCTTGGCGTGGCACTGGGCTTTGCCGTCCATGTGATCAACCAGTCGGCACTGGACGAATTTTCCAGGGCGGTACGCAGCGTCAACGGCCAGCCCGATCTGCAACTGCACGCCATGCAGGGCGGTCTGCCGCTGGCACTCTATCCGCAGGTGGCGCAGACCCGGGGCATCGCCACCGCCGTTCCCTGGGTCGAAACCACGGTGTTGCTGCCGGGCAGCACTGCAGATTTGCAGACGCGCGGCACGCTAGGAGCAGCGCAAGGCGTGAGCTTGCGCGTGCTCGGCAGCGATGCCCTCAAACTGGCACCTGTCGCCCCGGCCCTGATGCCGCGCCTGTTTGAAGGCGGCAACCGGCTCGATCTGTTTGCTCCCGATGCCGTATTTCTCAATGCCGCCGCCTTGCAGGCCCTGCGTCTGAATCCTGAACAGGCCGCCAACGCCCCCATGCAATGGCTGCTCAACGGCCAGGCCCAGCAACTTCGCATTGCGGGCACGGTCGCCGCCAGCGGCGCACCGGTCGCAGTCATGGACATTGGCGCACTGCAGCAGAAGCTCGGCCTGTTTGACCGTATCGACAGGCTGGACCTTTTGCTGACCGACAGCGCCAGCCGCAGCCAGGTGACCACCGCCCTGCACGCCCTGCCGGCCTGGCAAGACCAGGTATTGATCCAGCAGCCCAGCGACGATCAGCAGCGCGTGGGCGAGATGTCGCGCGCCTACCGCGTCAACCTCACGGTGCTGGCGCTGGTGGCCTTGTTCACGGGAGCGTTTCTGGTGTTCTCGGTACTGGCACTCAGCGTGGCACAGCGCGCGCCGCAGTTTGCGCTGCTGGCCGTGCTCGGAGCCACGCCGCGCCAGCGCATGGCACTGGTGCTGCTGGAAGCGCTGGCGCTGGGGCTTATAGGCAGCCTGGCCGGTATTGCGCTGGGTACGGCACTGGCCTGGGTGGCGCTGCAGATGCTGGGCGGCGATCTGGGCGGCGGCTTCTTTGCCGGCGTGCAGCCAGCCCTGCACTGGAGCCCTGTGGCAGCGCTGGTCTTCGGTCTGCTGGGCCTTGCCGCCACGCTGGCCGGAGCCTGGTGGCCCGCACGCGCCGCCATGGATTTGCCGCCAGCGACCACGCTCAAGGGACTGGGCAGCACGCATGAGAGAGCCCCGCGCCTGTGGCCCGCAGTGACGCTGCTTTCAGCCAGCCTGGTGCTGGCCTTTATGCCACCGGTGGCAGGTATCCCGCTGGCGGCCTATATGGCCGTGGGCCTGCTGTTGCTGGGCGGCATGTCAGCCCTGCCCTGGCTGCTGGGTTCGGTGCTGGGACTGGTACCCAAGGCCTTCTCGCGCCAGCCGCTGGCCATGCTGGCGCTGGAGCGCGCGCGGCGCATGCGCCACGCCACTACCGTGGCCGTGGGCGGTGTGGTGGCAAGCCTGAGCCTGGCCGTAGCCTTGACGGTGATGGTCACCAGCTTTCGCGGCAGCATGATGGAGTGGCTGGATGCCGTGTTGCCCGCCCCCATGTATGTACGCGCCGCAGGCGGCTCCAGCCGTGTCGATGCAGCCCTGCTGCCGGCCGATGCGGCGCAGCGCCTGGAGCAGTTGCCCGGCATAGCGCGTGCCCAGGCCATGCGCAGCAGCCAGTTGGTGCTGAGCCCCGAGCGCCCGGCCATCAGTCTGCTGATTCGACCTCTTCAAGGTGAGCAGGCCATGCTGCTTCCCTGGGTGGAAGGCCCAATCTATGAGACACGCCCAGGCATTGCCGTGCACATCAGCGAAGCCGTGGCCCAGCTCTATGGCCTGAAGCCCGGTGATGCGTGGCCGCTGCTTTCCAAGGCTTTCAGCCTTCAAACCCATGACCACCAAACGCCGGAAGCTTCTTTTTACATAGCATCCGTGTGGCGCGACTATGTGCGTCAGTTCGGTGCCGTGGCCCTGGACTGGAAGGACTACCTGGCACTGTTGGGTCATGCAGGCAATGCAGCGCAGATCAGCGAGATCGCCGTCTGGCCGGAGTCCCAAAGCCAGTTGTCTGGCACCGATCTGCAAGCAGCGATAGAGCAGGCCCTCGGCACGCCGGGGCAGTCGCCCCCTGCGCTGGAGTTTGTCAGCAGCCAGGCGCTGCGCGAGCGCTCCCTGCGCATTTTCGATCGCAGCTTTGCCGTCACCTACTGGCTGCAGGCCGTGGCCATAGGCATAGGCCTGTTCGGCATTGCGGCCAGCTTCAGCGCCCAGGTACTGGCCAGACGCAAGGAATTCGGGCTGCTGGCCCATCTGGGCCTGACACGGCGCAATGTGCTGAGCGTGGTTGCCGCCGAGGGTCTGGCCTGGACCATGCTGGGCACCATCGCGGGCACGCTGCTGGGCCTGGGCGTGGCCGTGATCCTCGTGCATGTGGTCAACCCGCAGAGCTTTCACTGGACCATGGAGCTGCGCCTGCCCCTGCTGCGCCTGTTGGCGCTGGGCGCTGCCGTGGTGCTGGCAGGCGTCATCACCGCGTGGCTGGCCGGACGCCGGGCCGCCAGTGCCGACGCGGTGCTGGCCGTCAAGGAGGACTGGTAGCTATACCTGCACCCCTGTCAGCGTTTTTCACATGATTGCGCCGTTGCGCAGCGCACAATGAAACCTTCACCGCTGCGAGGAGTTCGTATGCAAATCCAGCCCTATCTCTTTTTCGATGGCCGCTGCGAAGAGGCCCTGGATTTCTACCAGGCCGCACTTGGGGCCGAGATCACCATGCTGATGCGCTACAAGGATGCTCCTCCGCAGCCCGAGTCATCGACCCAGCAAGGCTGCGGCCCGGGACAGATGGATCCCGAAAAAATCATGCACGCCAATGTCCAGATTGGCGAGACGCAGATCATGGCATCTGACGGCATGAACGGCGGCAAGCCGGACTTCAAAGGCTTTTCTCTGTCCATCACCGCGCCCAGCGAGAATGAGGCCGACCGCATCTTTGCCGCCATCGGCCAGGGCGGCAAGGTACAGATGGCGCTGGACACCACGTTTTTTGCGCGCCGTTTTGGCGTGGTGACCGACCGCTTCGGAGTCAGCTGGATGGTGATCGTTCCCCTGATCGATATCGGCTGAGGCAGCGCAAAGCAGCACCTCGAAGCTCATGGCATTGCGCTGATCGGCTGGGCGACAATGGACCATGCCTTATCAGCCCACGCACTCCCAGCCTCAACAACCGGCACTGCTGGCCCTGTCACGCAGGCAGTCCCTGCAGAGGCTGGCTGCTGCCGGGCTGGGCTGGGCTACCCTGGGCCTGCCTCTGCCAGGCATGGCTTTGCCGTCCAGAACCTTGCAGTTTCCACGCGACTTCGGCAGCCACCCTGATCTGCAGACGGAGTGGTGGTACATCACCGGACAGTTGCAGGCCGGCGGCAAGCCCTGGGGCTTTCAGCTGACTTTCTTTCGCTCGCGCATCGAAGCCGCGCAAGGCCTGCAATCGGCTCTTGCGGCCAAGCAGTTGATCTTCGCCCATGCGGCCCTGTGCGATGTCGAGGGCCAAAAGCTGCGCCACGACCAGCGCATGGCGCGCGCGGGACTGGGCCTGGCCGGAGCCAGCGAAAACGATACCGATGTGCATATCAACGACTGGTATCTCCAGCGTCGACCCGTACCAGGACGAAGCGCCAGCGAAGCCAGTCGCTACAGAGCTCTGCTGAGCAGCCAGGACTTCATACTGGATCTTGAATTTGACAGCACGCAGCCACTGCTGCTGCAGGGCTTGAATGGTCTTTCACGCAAAGGTCCGCGTGAGGAACAGGCCAGCTACTACTACAGTCAGCCTCAGCTCAAGGTCGGCGGCTCCATCACCGTGGGCGGGCAGCAACTGCCTGTGCAAGCCAGCGCACACAACCGCGCCTGGCTGGACCATGAATGCAGCGCGGCCATCATGGACCCTGAGGCTCAGGGCTGGGACTGGATAGGCATGAATCTCGATGACGGCAGCGCCCTCACGGCCTTTCATCTTCGCCGCCGCAATGGATCGGCGCTCTGGGCCGGTGGTTCATTCCGCGCGCCGAACCAGAGCGCGCAAATCTTTGCCGCCGATCAGGTACGGTTCAAACCGCTGCGCCACTGGAGCAGCCCGCACAGCAAAGCAAGTTACCCTGTGGCCTGGAGCGTGCAGACACCGGCGGGCCGTTTCGAGGTTCATGCGCTGGTGGACGACCAGGAACTGGACAGCCGCGCCAGCACCGGTGCCATTTACTGGGAGGGTCTGTGCGAGCTGCGCAACATAAGCGCCGATGGCACAAGCCGCCGCGTGGGTAACGGCT
This sequence comes from Comamonas sp. E6, assembly GCF_001010305.1. Classification (NCBI taxonomy): domain Bacteria; kingdom Pseudomonadati; phylum Pseudomonadota; class Betaproteobacteria; order Burkholderiales; family Comamonadaceae; genus Comamonas; species Comamonas sp. E6. The sequence continues at coordinate 201,764 of NZ_BBXH01000006.1, read as the reverse complement.
ACCTGGAGATGACAGGCTATGCGAATGCGCTAAGGCTTTAGGGCCTGGGGCTTGCACACCAGAGCGCCGAGCTGATCGAGCAGAAGCTGCAGATGGCGTTCGCGCAAGCTCTCGCCCAAGAGATCGACCTGCAGCAGGCTCTGCCAGGTCGCGGCATGATCCACGCGGAAGCCGGACAGGGCCGAAATCAGATAGTGGACATCGACCGCGCTCAGTTGGTCCTTGAACAGGCCCTGCGCCACGCCGCGCTGCAGAATGCGCTCGATCGGCTCCAGCGCCGCCTTGCGCAACAGCTCGGTCTTGGAGATCTGGCCCAGCATCTCGCCGCCCTGGAAATTCTCCTGCAGCACCAGACGCGTGAACTCCTGGTTCTGCTCGTGATACTCGAAGCTCCTTTGCGCCAGCGCATGCAGCGCCTGCAAGGGCTCCAGCGCATCGAGATTGAGCTGCTCCTCCGACTCGCGAATATCCGAGTAGCTCTGCTCGATGACCGCGAGGTACACGTCTTTCTTGTTGCCGAAATAGTAGTAGAGCATGCGCTTGGCACAGCCCGCCTTGGCGGCAATGCGTTCCAGCCGCGCTCCGTCATAGCCGTAATTGGCAAACTCGGTCTTGCCCGCATCCAGCAGGGCTCGGCGCATATCGGCCGATGCATCGTCTGCCGAAGGCTGCTGGCTCAGTGAATTTTCAGGACCTTGCTGCTCGCTCACGACCACATCTCCATTGACTCAAGCGCGCGAGCGTAACACGCAGCGCAGGCATGAAAAAAGGCTCCCCACGCTTCCCACTGCGTGTGGTCGCGGCCCCTCCGAGAGGGGCGCTGCCCGGCGATGAAAAAAGCCATGGCTCTGATGAGCCATGGCTGTTCGGGTTCAATGCCTGCGTCGCTTATTTGCCGCTATCAGGCAGCGCGTAGGCAATCACGTAGTCACCGCGGTCGGGCGACTGACGGGCACCGCCGGCCGAGATGACCACATATTGCTTGCCGGTCCTGGGCGACTTGTAAGTCATGGGGCCGCCCTGGCTGCCAACTGGCAGTCGGCCCTTCCAGATTTCCTTGCCGGTGGCGCTATCCCAGGCGCGCAGATAGTAATCCTGCGTGCCGGCAAAGAACACCAGACCGCCCTGGGTTGCCAGCGTGCCGCCCAGTGTGGGCAGGCCCACAGGCATGGGCATGCGCATCTTGATGCCCATGGGACCCAGGTCCTGCACCGTGCCCACGGGCACCTGCCAGACCACTTGCTGGGTCTTCATGTCGATGGCGGTCAGCGTGCCGAACGGAGGCTTCTGGCAAGGAATGCCCAGAGGCGACATAAAGCGGTCCTTGATCACCGCATAGGGAGTGCCTCCCAGCGGCACCTGACCCATGCCGGTGTTGGGCGCTTCACCGCCGTCGGACAGCTTGTCCTTTTTCTGCTGGGGCATCATCTGCACCCACAGGCCCAGACGCATGTCGTTCACAAAGATCAGATTGTTGCCGGGATCCGCAGACAGGCCGCCCCAGTTCATGCCGCCCAGCGAACCCGGGAAACTCAGCGACACATCGGTGCCAGGCGCGGTGAACAGGCCTTCATAGCGCATGGACTTGAACTTGATGCGGCAGATCAGCTGATCCACCGGCGTCGCGCCCCACATATCGGCTTCGGTCAGGGTCTTGGTGCCGATCTGCGGCATGCCCACGGACAGAGGCTGGGTCGGGGCATACTTTTCGCCAGGAATATGACCGGGCTTGACGGCAATGTCCTCCACCTTGGTCAGCGGCTTTCCGCTGTGGCGGTCCAGCACAAAGATCTGACCGGCCTTGGTACCGACCACCAGCGCTGGCGTCGTCTTGCCGTCCGGCAAAGGGAAATCGATCAGTGTGGGAGCCATGGGAAGGTCGAAGTCCCACAAGTCGTTGTGCACTGTCTGGTACACCCATTTCTCCTTGCCCGTGGCAGCATCCAGCGCGAGGATGGACGCACCGTACTTCAGGTCCGCTGCAGAGCGCGTGGCGCCATACAGGTCCACCGAAGCCGATCCCATGGGCAGGTACACCGTATTGGAGCTGGGATCGTAAGTTGTTCCCGCCCAGACATTGGCCGATGAGCGGGTGTAGGTCTCGCCGGACTTGAGCACTTCATTGGGCGTGGCCGAGCCTGAGTCGAACGCCCAGCGCTGTGCGCCAGTCATTACATCGAAGCCGCGAATCACGCCACTGGGCATGTCCACCTGTACGTTGTCGGCCACGCGGCCGCCGATCACCACCGTGGTGCCGGCCACCGTGGGCGCCGATGTCAGGGTGTAGAACGCGGGATTCGAAATAGTGCCGACGCCCTGCTTGAGGTCGACCACGCCGTGATCGCCGAACTCGCCGCACAACTCGCCATTATCTGCGTTGATGGCAAACAGACGTGCATCGATGGTGTTCATCAGAATGCGGCGCTTGCAGGCGGCGCCAGCAGGCAGGCTCACCGCCTGCACCGGAGTCGATCCCGGCACGCTGGGCTGAACCAGTGCGGCATCCGCATCAAAGTAGGCCAGTCCGCGGCAGCGCTCCCACACACCGCCCACATGGGAGTTGGTGTCATGACGCCACAGCTGCTTGCCAGAGTCTGCGTCGAGCGCGATCACGTTGTTGCTGGGCGTGCAGACAAACACCTTGTCGCCCACCTGCAGCGGTGTGGTCTGGTCTTCAGCGCCGGCGCCTGTGGACTTGGGTATGTCGCCGGTGCGAAAAGTCCAGGCCACCTGCAACTGGCTGACGTTGTCCACGTTGATCTGATCCAGCGCGGCAAAGCGGTCGTTGTTGCTGCTGTTGCCGTAATGGCTCCAGTCCTTTTGCTCGCTGGCCGCATCCACAGGCTTGCGTGCCACGGCAGACGGGGTCTGCACCTCGGGGTGAATCTGGAACATGGACACAAAGGCCGCCATGCCAGCCACCAGCATGACCGCCGCTGCAGCAAATGGCGCCTTGCTGGACGACGCCTTGCCCGGCTCGCCAGCCTTGCGCAGCAAGGGCATGCTGGCCAGCACCACCACGGCTGCAAAGGTCAGCGCCAGCAGACGCGAAATCAGGCTCCAGTAATCCAGGCCCACTTCGGCCAGCGCCCACAACACGGTCGCGCCGAAAGTGCCCAGGTAGAACCATGCGCCGCTCACGCGGCGGCGAACCAGTTGCACGCCGGACAGCAGCAGCCCCAGGCCAGCGAGCAAAAAGTACCAGCTGCCGCCCAGGCTGATGAGCTTGCCACCGCCTATCAAGAAGAACAGGCCGGCAAGCGCCAGCGCCGCCCCCAGAACCCAGAGCCAGATGCGCGCGGCCAAGGGCTGCGCCTGCTCCCGATGTGTCATATCGAACCTCGAACTGTATGCGCCTGCACGCGCACCGGCATCCGGCTGCACTCAGGCATTTTTGTTATGAGAAATAAAGTCCATTGTTATGAGAAATAAAGTCCATCGCTTGCAAACGTGTACCAGGAATTTCAGGAATCTCTGAAATTTCGATTTCCACGCTGAAGTCAGGACAATAAAAAAGGCCGCAGATGCGGCCTTTGGAGAGAGGGCGAAGCGCCTTATTTGCGACGCAACAGCCAGGCGATCAACTCGCCCATGATGCCCTTGCGGAACAGCAGCACACAGAGCACAAAGATCAGGCCGGTGACGATGGTGACCGATTCGCCCAGCGTGCTGAACCATTCCACTCCCGTGGTGTGCGCCAGAAAGGTACCGAACTCGCCGATCTTGTTTTCCAGCGCCACAACGACGGCCGAGCCCAGCAGCGGCCCCGACAGCGTGCCCAAGCCGCCCATCAGCGTCATCAGAATCACATGCCCGGAGGTGGTCCAGTGCACATCGGACAAGGTCGCAAAGCCGAGCACCAGAGTCTTCAGAGAGCCGGCCAGACCCGTCAGGGCCGCAGAGATGACAAAGGCCAGCAGCTTGAAGCGGTTGACGTCATAGCCCAGGGAGATGGCGCGCGGCTCGTTCTCTTTGATGGCCTTGAGCACCTGCCCGAACGGCGAATGAATGGTGCGCACGATGAGCAGAAAGGCCGCTGCCACGATGATCAGCGCCACGTAGTACATGACCATATCGCTGCTCAGATCGATCACGCCGAACAGCTTGCCGCGCGGCACGCCCTGCAGGCCGTCTTCGCCGCCTGTGAACTTGGCCTGCAGCGCGACAAAGAACAGCATCTGTGCCAGCGCCAGCGTGATCATGGAGAAATAAATGCCCTGGCGACGGATGGCCAGCCAGCCAAAGATCAGGCCCAGCAGACCGCCGACCACCGTACCCAGCAACATGCCGACTTCGGGCGTAAAGCCCCAGGCCTTGATGGTGTAGCCCGCCACATAGGCCGCACCGCCCAGAAACGCGGCGTGGCCGAAGGACAGCAGACCCGTATAGCCCAGCAAGAGATTGAAGGCCGAAGCAAACAGTGCAAAGCACATCAGCTTCATGACAAAAACCGGATAGGCACCGAGGAAGGGCGCGACGATCAGGCCCAGCAGCAGCAGGCCATAGCCCACGGGGGCAATGCGTTGAACAAGCGTCTTGGATTTCATGTCGTGCCCCTCTTATTTTTCTTTACCGAACAAGCCAGCGGGGCGAATCAGCAAAACAATGACCATGATGAAAAACACGACGGTGGACGATGCTTCAGGCCAGAAAACCTTGGTCAGCCCTTCGATGACGCCCAGCGCCAGACCTGTGAGAATCGATCCCATGATGGAGCCCATGCCGCCAATCACAACCACGGCAAACACCACGATGATCAGGTTCTGCCCCATCAGCGGCGTGACTTGGTAGACGGGAGCGGCCAGCACGCCGGCAAAAGCCGCCAGCGCTGCACCGAAGGCATAGGTCAGCGTGATCATCACGGGCACGTTGACGCCGAAAGCCTCGACCAGGCGCGGGTTTTCGGTACCGGCACGCAGATAGGCACCGATGCGCGTCTTCTCGATCACAAACCAGGTTGCCACGCACACCACGATGGAAGCCACGACCACCCAGGCACGGTAATTGGGCAGGATCATGAAGCCCAGATTGGTCGCGCCCTCAAGCAGCTCGGGCGTGTCATAGCCCAGGCCCGAGACGCCATAGACGGAGCGGAACACCCCCTCGATCAGCAGCGACAGCCCCAGCGTCAGCAGCAGGCCGTAGAGATGATCGAGCTTGTAGATCCAGCGCAGCAAGAAGCGCTCGATCAACACCCCCAGAATCCCCACCAGCACCGGCGACAGGATCAGCATCACCCAGTAGTTGATGCCGAAATAGCTCATGGCCATCCAGGTGCACATGGCCCCCAGCATGAACAGGGCTCCATGCGCAAAGTTGATGACATTGAGCAGGCCGAAGATCACGGCCAGGCCCAGACTCAGAATTGCGTAGAACGAACCGTTGACCAGCCCCAGAAGGAGCTGGCTCATCAGGCCGGGCAATGAAACGCCGAAGATTTCCATGAGAGATACGCTGGTGAGGGTGAGGTGTGCATCAAACCGGTAGCGCCATTACTTCCAGAGCGCGCACTTGGTTTCGGCCTTGGTGGTCCAGACCGTATCGGCAGGCAACTTGGTCAGCACCTTGAGGTAGTCCCAGGGCTTGGTGGATTCGCTGGGCTTCTTGGCTTCGACCAGATACATATCGTGGGCGAAAGTGCCGTCGGGACGGATCACGCCCTTGCCGTAGAAGTCGTTGATGGGCGTGCTCTTGAGATGGGCCATCACCTTGTCGGCGTTGGTGGTCTTCACCGCTTCCACGGCCTTCAGGTAGTTCATCACGGCCGAGTAGTCGGCGGCCTGCACATCGGTAGGCATGCGCTTGGTCTTGGCAAAGAACTTGTTGGCGAACTTGCGCGATTCGTCGTTCATGTCCCAGTACCAGCTGGTGGTGTGCAGCAGGCCTTCGGTGTTCTTCAGGCCCAGGCTGTGGATGTCGGTCAGAAAGACCAGCAGACCGGCGGTCTTCATGGTCTTGTTGATGCCGAACTCCTTGGCGGCCTTGATGGCATTGATGGTGTCGCCGCCCGCATTGGCCAGACCCAGGATATGCGCCTTGGAGCTTTGCGCCTGCAGCAGGAAGGACGAGAAGTCCGAGGCATTGAGCGGGTGCTTGACCGAGCCCAGCACCTTGCCGCCCTTGGCGTTGATGACCTTGGTGGTGTCGGCCTCCAGTGCCTGGCCGAATGCATAGTCGGCCGTCAGGAAGAACCAGTCCTTGCCGCCGCGATCCACCACCGCACCGCCCGTGCCCTTGGCCAGGGCCACGGTGTCGTAGGCGTAGTGCACGGTATAGGGGTTGCACTGCTCGTTGGTCAGCGCGGAAGAACCCGCGCCGCTGTTGAAGTGAACGCGCTTTTTCTCGTTGGCGATCTGGGAAACCGCCAGTGCCGTGCCGGAATTGGTGCCGCTGAAGACCATGGAGATGCCCTGCGTATCAATCCATTCGCGCACCTTGGACGCGGCGATGTCGGCCTTGTTCTGATGGTCTGCGCTGACCAGCTCGATAGGCTGGCCCAGGACCTTGCCGCCGAAGTCGTCGATTGCCATCTGCATGGCGACCGCACCGTTCTTGCCCTCCACGTCGGCGTACAGGCTGGACATATCGGTGACGAAACCGATCTTCACCTTTTCCTGGGCCTGGGCCAGAGGGCTGGACAGGCCGGCCACGGCCAGCATGCACGAGAGAACGCTCAGTTTTGCTTTCATCTTTATCTCCACGGGTTGGTTCTTTGTTATGAACGAAATGGAATTGCTTGCAGGCTCAGACACCCAGCAGCTCGTTGAGTACGGACATCTTCTCGTCCAGTTCGCTGGCTCCGAAGCGCAAAGCGACATGACCGTGCTCGACCACATAGAAGCGGTCGGCCAGCGGCGCGGCAAAGCGGAAGTTCTGCTCCACCATCACCACGGTGTAGCCCTTTTCGCGCAGCGTGGTGATCATGCGAGCCAGGGTCTGGACGATGACGGGGGCCAGGCCTTCGGAAATTTCATCGAGCAGCAGCAGGCGCGCGCCCGTTCGCAGGATCCGCGCCACGGCCAGCATCTGCTGCTCGCCGCCCGAAAGGCGCGTGCCCTGGCTGTTCCTGCGCTCATAGAGGTTGGGGAACATCTGGTAGATCTCGTCGATGCTCATCCCCGGCTCGCCGGTCTTGAGCGGCGGCGGCAGCATCAGATTCTCTTCACAGGACAGGCTGGAGAAAATGCCGCGCTCCTCGGGGCAGTAACCCACGCCCAGGTGGGCGATCTTGTGCGTGGGCATGTGAATGGTTTCCACGCCATTGATCCTGATCGAGCCCTTGCGCGAGCCGGTCAACCCCATGATGGCGCGCAGCGTGGAAGTGCGCCCTGCGCCATTGCGGCCCAGCAGGGTCACCACCTCGCCGGGATTGACCACCAGATCCATGCCATGCAGCACATGGGATTCGCCATACCAGGCATTGAGTCCCGAAATTTCCAGCGCCGGAGTACTTGTCTTATTCATTCGTATCACTCAAATCACGCACGAAACCATCAAAGAGGCAGCGAGGAAGAGCCGCCCCGCACCGAGGCTGCCGTCCCCCTCAGGGGGAAGCCGCGTGAGCGGCACAGGGGGAGCATTCAATGCCCTCCCTGAAGCTGTCCGTCCGTGGTCCCCATATAGGCTTCCATCACCTGCGGATTGCGCGAAACCTCTTCGTAGCGCCCTTCGGCCAGAACGGCGCCGCGCTGCAGCACGGTGATGCGATCGGCGATGGTGGCAATCACCTTCATGTTGTGCTCCACCATCAGGATGGTGCGGCCGGCAGAGACCTTCTTGATGAGCTGGGTCACGCGATCCACATCCTCATGGCCCATGCCCTGTGTGGGTTCGTCCAGCAGCATCAGCTCGGGCTCCATGGCCAGCGTGGTCGCAATTTCCAGGGCGCGCTTGCGCCCATAAGGCAGGTTCACGGTCACTTCATCGGCCAGGTCCTGCAGCCCGACTTCGGTCAGCAGTTCCATGGCGCGGTCATTGAGCTGATTGAGTGTCTTCTCGCTGGTCCAGAACTGATAGGCCGTGCCCAGCTGGCGCTGCAGGCCTATGCGCACGTTCTCCAGCAAGGTGCAGTGCGGAAACACGGCGGAAATCTGAAACGAGCGAATCACGCCGCGTCGCGCAATCTGTGCCGGCGCCTCGCGGGTAATGTCCAGCCCGTTGAACTGGATGCTCCCGGAAGTGGGCTCCAGAAACTTGGTCAGCAGATTGAAGCAAGTGGTCTTGCCTGCTCCATTGGGCCCGATCAGCGCGTGAATGGAGCCACGCTGCACGGCCAGATCCACCTTGCTGACGGCGGTAAAGCCTTTGAACTCTTTGGTGAGTTGCCTGGTTTCGAGAATAAGGTCGCTCATGCGCTGGCCGTCAGTCCTGAATGCTGCAAAACAAAGAGGGGAGCAACTTGCTGTACTTCCTCTGCCTGAGCGGCATCTTGGTCTTTCATGCTGCAGTGCCGCAGCGGGAAACTCCTAGGAATGAAGAGCCATCGGACTTATGCTTTCCCTAATCTTCCATAAAACAAATAGCAACAACAGAAGTAACTGCAAACTTCAAACTCATCGCAACTGCAAGCCACGCCAGAGACAGAGGCATCCCCAGGAATGTCAGCATCCACTTCGGAATCTCTAAAAAAGCTTATGCCTTATACATATTGCGCTATCAATATTAGTAAGACTGGGCGAAATGCGCCCTCATAGCACAGCGCTCCCCAGATTGGCCCTGATGCCGTAAACCCTGAGTCGCTCAATTCCCACTGGAGTAACCGGGTTACTAGCCCAATGCTCGCAAATATGCTTGCCATTTGTCGTCCTTAAAAATCAAGGGCGACAAAGAACAGCCATATCGCTATTAATTTAAAAGCTTCTTCCGATTGCCTCATATGAATTTCATGCTCTTTTATCCATGAAATAAATACTCAATCGGCAATAGCAGCTATCAAATTATTCAGCAATCGATGCCTGAGGCCATGCCTGCAAGACCTGCCGCGCTGCTCTTGAGTTCCTGCGTGAAAACGAATGGAATAAAACCCCTTGCAGAACTGTTTACTGCAGGTCAACCACAAGGAGAGACCTCATGTTTCGCATCGCTTCTCTGACGCTAGCTTCCGCCGCCCTGCTGGCGGCCTGCTCGACCGGCTCGGTCACTTCGGCAAAATCCCCTGCCACCACCCTCAACGGCGTGCTGGTCGGACCGACCCAGATGACGCTCTACGTCTTTGACAAGGATGCCGCAGGCTCCGGCAAAAGCGTCTGCAACGGCGGCTGCGCCACCAACTGGCCGCCTTTGATGGCCCCCGCGAATGCGGCGCCGATCGGCGACTGGAGCGTGGTGATGCGCGACGACGGCAGCAAGCAGTGGGCTTACAAGGGCCGCCCCCTCTATCACTGGGTCAAGGATGCCAAGCCCGGCGACATGACGGGTGACGGCTTTCTCAACAATAGCTGGCATGTCGCCAAGCCTTGAGTGAAGGTCGACGCCGCCCTGGTCCATATTCCCCGCCTGCGCCGCTATGCGCGTGCGCTGGCGGGCGATGCCGCGCTGGCAGACGATCTGGTGCAGGACACCCTGGAGCGCGCCTGCCAGAAGTGGGCCCTATGGCAGCCGCCGGCCGCCGCCTCGACCGAGCAGGTGCAAAAGGCCTTGCTCAGCTGGCTGCTGACCTTGATGCACAACCTCTATGCCAATCAGTGGCAGCAGTCCTCGCGGCATCGCATGGTGGAGCTTGACGAGGCGCAGGACACGCCTCACGACCCCATGCCCAGACTGACGCTGCAACTGGATCTGGAGCGGGCCCTGTCCCATCTCACGCCGCAGGCACGCGAGGTGCTGCTGCTGATCGGCATGGAGCAGTTCAGCTATGGCGAAGCCGCGCAGATGCTGGGCGTTCCCGTGGGAACGGTGATGTCGCGCCTCTCGCGTGCCCGCGAGCAGCTCAGGCGCCTCATGGAAGGAGAAAGACCCGCGACGACCGTGTTGAGGGCTGTCAAATGAAGGAAAGTGCAATGACACCCCAGCGCCCCGATGAAGCCACGCTGCATGCCTGGGTGGATGGAGAGTTGCAGCCCGATGCCGCCGCGACGGTGGCGCAATGGCTGGCCGAACATCCCGATGAAGCAGCGCGCATGGCCGCCATTCAGGCCCAGAACGCGGGCCTTCAGGCTCTGCATGCGCAATTGCTCGAAGAGCCGGTCCCGCCCCGGCTCATACTATCCCTGCAAAAGCCGGCGCTGCTGTGGCGCTGGCAACATGCGCTGGCCGCAGGCATCATGCTCAGCGTGGGCCTGGGACTTGGCTATGGTGCAGGCCAGCAAAAATCCGGCTCGCCGCCGGCCGACACGGCCGTGCAGTTGCCAGGCTTTGTCCGCGAGGCAGCTGCTGCCCATGCCGTCTATGTGCCCGAGCAGCGCCACCCCGTCGAGGTCGCGGCACAGCAGCAGGCGCATCTGGTGCAGTGGCTGTCCAAGCGGCTGGGAGTTGCGCTCAAGCCGCCGGTGCTGGAAGCCCAGGGCTTTCATCTCATGGGCGGGCGGCTGCTGCCCGGGGAGACCGGCCAGGCCCGCGCCCAGTTCATGTACGAGGATCAGGCCGGCCAGCGCGTCACCCTGTATGTCTCGGTGCTCAAGCCCGGGACGGCAGCCACCTCCGCCCCTGCCTCCTTTCAATGGAGCAGCGACGGTGCAAGCCATGGCTTTTACTGGATCGATGGCCGGCAAGGCTATGCCTTGAGTGCCTCCCTGCCGCGCGAGCGCCTGCAGACTCTGGCCGACGCGATCTATCAGCAACTGAGCTGAAGCCGCAGGGCGCTGACCGGAAGCGGGGTTGTCTTATTGCAGGCTACCGCTGCCGCCTTCGCCACTGGCCGACTCGGGCAAGGCCAGGGGCAGGACGCCAATGCCCTCTTCCAGCAGCTCCATGGCCTCCTGGGCGCTGGTCTGGCCGCGAATGGCGCGCTCCTCGGTTTCACCGTAGTGAATGCGGCGCGCCTCTTCGGCGAATTTTTTGCCGACGTCCTCGGTATTTTGCGCAACCTGGCGCGACCACTGCATCCAGGCGGCATGCATGGACTGCAGATGTGCCCGCGCCTCGGCGCTGATCTCGGGTACGGCGACGGGAAGCTCCGGCGCTGCGGCAGGAGCCGGTTTCGCAGTCTGGGCAGATTTGGGCGGCTGTGCGCCCAGATTGAGACGGGGAGCACTCAAGCGCTTGGTCACATCACTGTCGCCGCAAACAGGACATTCCACCAGCTTGCGCTGCAGCTGATTCTGAAAATCATCTTCCGAAGCAAACCAGCCTTCAAAGACATGGCCTGCAGGGCAGTGAAGATCAAGCACTTTCATGGCGCCACTCAACCCTTGCGGTGAACCAGATAGCGATAAACGAAGCCGGGAAATGCCAGCGTCAAAAACAGCGTAGCAGTAATGGCATAGAACTCCCAGCCTTGGGGGGATATCTGACCGGCGCGACGCTCCAGCAGCAAGCCCAGGCCGCCCACCAGCAGGTACAGGGCAATCATTTCCAGCAGGCGCACCCACAGCGGCTTGCGACCGGCCATGACGGGGCCGATGATGCCCAGACGCTGGTTGATAAAAGGCAAATTGGCTGCCACAAGGGCAGCCAAGATGATGAGCCAGATAGAGGCGGTTATAGACACAAAGTCATTCCTAGAAAAAGCGATGAGGGCATCAAGCCCTCATCACATTCGTCTTATCAGGAAGCCAGGGCACGCACAACGGCGTCAGCGCACAAGGCCATCAGACCGCCGGGCAGGATACCCAGCAGCAGAACCAGCGCACCGTTGATCGTCAGCACAACGCGTACATCCAGAGGGGCAGACACGCTGGTAGCAGTGATTGGAGCATCAAAGTACATGACCTTGACCACGCGCAGGTAATAGAAGGCGCCGATCAGCGACATGATCACGGCGAACACGGCCAGACCGATGTACAGGCTGCTGCCCGAAGCGACCAGTGCCTGCAGCACGGACAGCTTGGCGTAGAAGCCGACCAGCGGAGGAATACCGGCCATGGAGAACAGGCAGATCGCCATCACGCCGGCGTACAGCGGGCTGCGCTGGTTCAGGCCGGCCAGATCGGCGATCTCTTCGCTTTCAAAGCCTTCGCGGGCCAGCAGCAGGATCACGCCGAAGGAAGCCAGGGCGGTCAGCACATAGGTCACGATGTAGAACATCGCCGAGCTGTAGGCATTTTCGACGGTGGCAGGATCGACCTTGCCGTCCACCACACCCGACATCAGACCCAGCAGCACGAAGCCCATCTGGGAAATCGTCGAGTAAGCCAGCATGCGCTTGAGGCTGGTCTGCTGCAGACCGGCCAGGTTGCCGATGAGCAGCGAGCAGACGGCCAGCACCATCAGCATCTGCTGCCAATCGATGGCCAGCGGCAGCAGGCCGTCCACCAGCAGGCGGATGGTCATGGCAAAGGCAGCCAGCTTGGGCGCGCCGCCGATCAAGGCAGTGATGGCGGTAGGTGCACCCTGGTAAACGTCGGGCACCCACATGTGGAAGGGAACCACACCCAGCTTGAAGGCCAGACCGGCGACCACGAAGACCAGACCGAAGACCAGCACCTGGTGCTTGATTTCACCGGAATTGATGGCCTTGAAGACCTGTCCGATATCCAGCGAACCGGTGGCGCCGTAGAGCATGGACATGCCGTACAGCAGGAAACCGGAAGCCATGGCACCCAGAACGAAGTACTTCATGGCGGCTTCGACGGACACGGTGTGGTCACGGCGCAGAGCCACCAGCGCATAGCTGGACAGTGTCAGCAGCTCCAGGCCCAGATACAGGACCAGGAAGTTGTTGCCGCTGATCATGATGAACATGCCCAGCAGGGCCAGCATGGACAGTGTGAAGAACTCACCGCCGCGCAGCATGTCGCGCTCGGCCGCATAAGGGCGGCCGTAGACCATGGTGATCATCACGGCGATAGTGGCAAAGCACTTGAGCCAGTTGCCCATGGCGTCCGAGACAACCATGTTGCCCCAGCCGTAGAAGGTATTGCCGCTCGCGGCGTACATGCCTTGCATCACCGCCACGACAAGCAGGGTGAGCATGGTCAGAACATAGGTGCCGGTGCGACGGGCGCTCTTGACGCCCAGGTCCACCAAGGCAATGACGCAGGCCATGACCAGGAGAGTGATCTCCGGGTAGATCGCCAGCCAGCTGATGTTGTCAATCATCTCGTGTCTCTCGTTTCAGTCTGGTCAGTTGAGCTTGCTCACAGCCACATGCTTGATGAGCTCTGCCACAGACACATCCATCACATCGGTGAAGGGCTTGGGATACAGACCCATGACCAGCACGGCCGCGGCCAGCAGGCCCAGCACCAGGAATTCGCGGCAGTTGATGTCCTTGAGTTCAGCCACATGGTCGTTGGCCACGGCACCCAGGTACACGCGCTTGTACATCCACAGGGTGTAGGCAGCGCCGAAGATCAGAGCGGTTGCAGCGCCCAGACCAATCCAGAAGTTGTATTGCACGGCACCCAGGATCACCATCCACTCGCCGACAAAACCGGCGGTTGCAGGCAGACCGCAGTTGGCCATGGCGAACAGCAGGGCAAAGGCAGCGAACTTGGGCATGGTGTTGACCACACCGCCGTAAGCGGCGATTTCGCGGGAGTGAACGCGGTCGTACAGCACGCCGATGCACAGGAACATGGCGCCGGACACGAAACCGTGGGCAATCATCTGCACCAGGCCACCGGAGATGCCCAGGTTGTTGAACATGAAGAAGCCCAGGGTCACAAAGCCCATGTGAGCCACGGACGAATAAGCTACCAGCTTCTTCATGTCCTTTTGCACCAGAGCCACCACACCCACATAGATCACGGCAATCAGCGACAGCGTGATCATCAGGCCCGACCACTCATGCGCCGCATCGGGAGCAATGGGCAGAGAGAAGCGCAGGAAACCATAGGCACCCAGCTTCAGCATGATGGCGGCCAGCACGGCGGAACCGCCGGTAGGAGCTTCAACGTGAACGTCAGGCAGCCAGGTGTGGACCGGGAACATGGGCACCTTCACCGCAAAAGCGGCGAAGAAGGCGAAGAAGATCAGCGTCTGTGCGGTACCGGACAGGGGCAGCTTGTGCCAGTCCAGGATCTCGAAGCTGCCGCCCGATTGGGTGTACAGATAGATCAGAGCGACCAGTGTGAGCAGCGAGCCCATCAAGGTGTACAGGAAGAACTTGAAGGCTGCGTAGATCTTGTTCGGACCACCCCAGATACCGATGATCAGATACATCGGGATCAGAGTCGCTTCGAAGAACACATAGAACAGCATGCCATCCAGAGACGCGAACACACCGATCATCAGACCCGACAGGATCAGGAAAGCGGCCATGTACTGGTTGACGCGCTCGGTGATGTTGGTCCAAGAGGCGATCACCACGATGACGGTGATGAAGGCCGTCAGCGGCACAAACCACATGGAGATGCCATCCACGCCCAGGTGGTAGTGGATGTTGAAGCGCTCAATCCAGAGCGCGTTCTCCACAAACTGCATATTGGCAGTCGTGGTGTCGAAGCCGGTGACCAGAGGAATGGTCACCGCAAAACCGATCAGCGCACCGATCAGTGCCAGCCAGCGCACCGCGTTGGCCTGCCCTTCTTTGCTGAAGGCCAGCAGGAGGGCGCCAAAAGCAATCGGCACCCAGATAGAAAGACTCAACAAACCCATTTTTGTTCTTCCCCTACTACTTGTTGAGCCACACGAAGTACGTCATGAGGGCAACGATACCCAGCAGCATGACCAACGCGTAGTGATAGAGATAGCCTGTTTGCAGGCCGCGCACCCACTGACCGAACTTGGCCATGAGCTTCCAGGAGCCGTTCACGATGGCGCCATCGATGATGGCCTGATCGCCGGCCTTCCAGAAGAAGGTACCGAAGGCACGGGAGCCGCGGGCGAAGATGTTCTCGTACACCCAGTCCACGCCGTACTTGCCTTCCAGAACCTGGTAGAGACCAATCTTCTTGGAGAAAGCCATGATGGCGGCAGGAATCTCGGGCTTGACCATGTAGAACACATAGGACACCACCACACCGGCCAGAGCCAGCCAGAACGGTGCAGCCGTGAAGCCGTGCAGTGCCATGGGCACCCAGCCGTGGATCTTCTCGGCCAGTTCGGCCATGGCGCCATGCTTGGAGCCATCGACGTGGATCACGCCCTTGAAGAAGTCGCCAAACAGCATGGGCATCAGCGCAATCGCACCGATCACCACCGAAGGAATGGCCAGCAGCACCAGAGGACCGGTCACCACCAGAGGCGACTCGTGGGGCTTGGCATCATGGCCATGGCCGTGGTCGTCATGACCGTGGTGGTCATCATGGTGGGCATCGGGGTTCTGGTCGTAGCGCTCCTTGCCGTGGAAGACGATGAAGTACAGACGGAAGGAGTAGAAAGCCGTGATGAACACACCGGCCAGAACTGCAAAATTGGCAAAGCCGGCAGCAGGCAGGTTGGAAGCGTGAACCGCCTCGATGATGGCATCCTTGGAGTAGAAGCCCGAGAAGAACGGCGTGCCGATCAGCGCGAGGTTACCCAGCAGGAAGGTGATCCAGGTGATGGGCATGTACTTGCGCACGCCGCCCATCCAGCGGATGTCCTGATTGTGGTGCATGCCCATGATGACGGAGCCGGCACCGAGGAACAGCAGCGCCTTGAAGAAGGCGTGGGTCATCAGGTGGAACACGGACACCGAGTAGGCCGACACACCCAGAGCGATGGTCATATAGCCCAGCTGGGACAGCGTGGAGTACGCAATCACGCGCTTGATGTCGTTCTGGATGATGCCCAGGATACCCATGAACAGCGCTGTGATGGAGCCGATCACCAGGATGAAGTTCAGCGCAACATCCGACAGCTCATACAGAGGAGACATGCGCGACACCATGAAGATGCCAGCCGTCACCATGGTCGCTGCGTGAATCAGCGCGGAGATAGGCGTGGGGCCTTCCATGGAGTCCGGCAGCCAAGCGTGCAGCGGAAACTGTGCCGACTTGCCCATTGCGCCGATGAACAGGCAGATGGCAGTCACGGTCACCAACAGCCAGCCCGTACCGGGCAGCTGGGTGTTCTGGATCTCTGGCAGCTTGGCAAAGATTTCAGAGTAGTTCAGCGTGCCGGTATAGGCAGCAATCAGGCCGATACCCAGAATGAAGCCGAAGTCACCCACGCGGTTGACCAGGAAGGCCTTCAGGTTCGCGAAGATAGCCGTAGGCTTCTTGTAGTAGAAACCGATCAGCAGATAGGACACCAGGCCCACGGCTTCCCAGCCGAAGAACAGCTGCAGCAGGTTGTTGCTCATCACGAGCATCAACATGGAGAAGGTGAACAGCGAGATATAGGAGAAGAAACGGTTGTAGCCGTCATCCTCTTCCATGTAGCCCATGGTGTAGATGTGAACCATCAGCGACACAAAGGTCACCACGCACATCATCATGGCCGTGATGGAGTCGATCAGGAAACCGACTTCCATCTTCAGGCCACCGACAACCATCCAGGTGTAGATGGTTTCGTTGAACTTTGCGCCGTCGAACACGACAGCCTTGAACGTGAGGGCCGACAGAACGAAGGCCAGGAGCACGCTCAGAATCGTCAGGGAACTGCTGCCGGTGCGACCAATCTTGTTGCCGCCAAAGGCCGTGCCCCAGATACCCGCGAGTGCGGAGCCGACCAGCGGTGCCAACGGCACCGCAAGCAGCATGGATGCAGAAAGGGTTTGACTCATTTCTTGAGAACCTTGCAAGTTACGGCGGACTCAACCCTTGAGGGCGTTGAGATCTTCCGCATCGATGCTTGTCTTGTTACGGAACAGCAGCACCAAGATCGCCAGACCGATGGCCGATTCAGCAGCAGCCACTGTCAGGATGAAAAACACGAACACCTGGCCGTGCATGTCGCCCAGATAGCTGGAAAACGCGACAAAGTTCATGTTCACGGCCAGCAGCATCAGCTCGATGGCCATGAGCAAGACGATCAGGTTCTTGCGGTTCAGAAAGATGCCAACCACGGAGAGTGCAAACAGCATGGCACCCAGCGTCAGGAAGTGGCCCAAAGTCAGCGTCATGCTTTTGTCTCCACAGCAGGCGCTGCAGCCGCGGCTTCAGCGTCAGGTTTTTGTGCAGGCTTGGTGCTGTCGACCTTGACCAGCTTGATGCGGTCAGAGGCGCGTACACGAATTTGATCTGCAGGGTTCATGGCCTTGCTGTCCTTGCGCTTGCGCAGCGTCAGGGCAATTGCGGCAATCATGGCCACCAGCAGGATCACGGCCGCAATTTCCACGGGATACAGGTATTCCGTGTACAGCAGCTTGCCCAGAGCCTGTGTGTTCGAGTAAGGAACGGTCTGGCCGGCGGCATTGACCATGGTCGCACCAACAGCCTTGGCGTCTTCGACATCACCGAAACCGCCCATCAGCACCATGCCCATTTCAAAGGCAATCAGCACACCGATCAGGGCGGCGAACGGGAAATGCTTCCAGAAACCGCGGCGCATGGAGTCGATACGGATATCGAGCATCATCACCACGAACAGGAACAGCACCATCACAGCGCCCAGATAGACCAGCACCAGAGCGATGCCGAGGAATTCAGCCTTGAGCAGCAGCCAGATGGCGGCAGCCTGCGAGAAGGCCAGAATCAGATTGAGCACGGCGTGCACAGGGTTGCGAGCCGTGACAACCCGGAAGGCTGCAAACAGCAGCACGACCGAGAACAGATAGAAAAAACCAGTTTTGGCGTCCATGGATCGAATCTTTTCAAGTGATCAAGGAGCCGCTTCAGCGGTACTTGGCATCTGCTGCCTTGTTGGCAGCGATCTCGGCTTCATAACGGTCACCCACTGCCAGGAGCATGTCCTTGGTGAAGTAGAGATCACCGCGCTTTTCGCCGTGGTATTCGAAGATGTGCGTCTCCACGATGGAGTCCACCGGGCAGCTTTCTTCGCAGAAGCCGCAGAAGATGCACTTGGTCAGATCGATGTCATAGCGCGTGGTACGGCGCGAGCCGTCGTCACGCACATCGGACTCGATGGTGATGGCCATGGCAGGGCACACGGCTTCGCAAAGCTTGCAGGCAATGCAGCGCTCTTCGCCGTTTTCGTAACGGCGCAGGGCGTGCAGACCACGGAAGCGTGGCGACTGAGGTGTTTTTTCCTCAGGGAACTGCACCGTGATCTTGCGACGGAAGGTGTAGCGGCCAGTCAGGGCCATGCCCTTGGCCAGTTCCCAGAGCATGAAGCTCTTGAGGAAATCCTTGAAGGAGAAAGGTGTTGCAGCTACTGCAGACATACGTACTCCGCTTATTTCCAGATGTTCCAGGGCGAGTACAGCCAAGCACCCACAACCACCAGCCACACCAGGGTGACGGGAATGAAGATCTTCCAACCCAGACGCATGATCTGGTCATAACGGAAGCGCGGGAAGGTAGCGCGAATCCAGATGAAGCACGACACCACCAGGAAGGTCTTGATCGCCAGCCAGATCCAACCGGGGATGAAACCCAGGAAGTCGAACGGAGGCAACCAGCCGCCCAGGAACATGATCACGGCCAGGATGGAAACCAGCCACATGCTCGCGTATTCGGCCAGGAAGAAGACCGCAAAGCCCATGCCCGAGTACTCGACCATGTGACCTGCCACGATTTCGGCTTCGCCTTCGACCACGTCAAACGGGTGACGGTTGGTTTCGGCAACGACCGAGATCAGGTAGACGATGAAGATGGGCAGCAGGGGCAACCAGTTCCAGGACAGGATGCTCATGCCCATGGATGCGAACTGACCTTGACCCTGGCTCATCACGATGGCCGAGAGGTTCATGCTGCCCGTGACCATGATGACCACCAGGAAACAGAAGCCCAGCGCGATTTCGTAGCTCACCATCTGGGCCGAGGCACGCAGCGCGCCCAGGAAGGCGTACTTGGAGTTGGAAGCCCAGCCCGCAATGATCACGCCATAGACTTCGATGGAAGTGATGGCCATGAGCAGCAGCAGACCTGCATTCACGTTGGCCAGGGCCACATCGGGGGCAAAGGGAATCACCACCCAGGCCGCCAGGGCCGGCATGATGGCCATGACGGGGCCCACATAGAACAGGCCCTTGGCAGCTGCCGTGGGCTGAATCAGTTCCTTGGTCAGCAGCTTCAGGCCGTCAGCCAGAGGCTGCAGCAGACCCGAGGGACCCACGCGGTTGGGGCCCAGACGGATTTGCATGAAACCCAGCAGCTTGCGTTCCCACAGCGTGAGGTAGGCCACGGCACCCATCAGGGGAGCCACGATGGCCACGATACCGAGCAGAATCCAGATGACGGGCCAGGCCACATCGGTCCAGAAAGGAGCGGCGGACAGGCCCGCGCCCCAGGCTTTCAATGCGTCGATCATGCGGCGCCTCCCTCACGAACCTGACGAGCGTCAGCCGTCAATTGCAGCGACGTAGCGCGGCGCACGATGCTGTCGAGCTGGTAAATGCTGGCGACTGCAGGCGCAGTCACATTGCCGGCGGGCACTGCGCTCACGGCCTGGGCCGCGTTGCTCAGCACATTG
The DNA here is from genome assembly GCF_001010305.1 of Comamonas sp. E6. Classification (NCBI taxonomy): domain Bacteria; kingdom Pseudomonadati; phylum Pseudomonadota; class Betaproteobacteria; order Burkholderiales; family Comamonadaceae; genus Comamonas; species Comamonas sp. E6. The sequence goes on along the minus strand of NZ_BBXH01000006.1, from coordinate 182,204 downwards.
GCTGGCACTTGGGCAGCGCCGCCGGTAGCCACAGCCAGCACGTCCTGCGACGTCTCATAGTCCACGCCCGGCACACCCATCAGGTTGGCCAGCACGCGCAGCACCTTCCATGCGGGACGCGTGTCGGCCAGAGGCTTGACCACGGCGTGGAAGCTCTGCAGACGGCCTTCGGCGTTGACAAAGCTGCCCGAGGTTTCCGTGAACGGAGCAATGGGCAGCAGCACATCGCTGAATTCCAGATTGGCCTTGAAGGGGCTCAGAGTCACCACCATCTCGGCCTTGTTCAGACCAGCAATGGCGGCCTTGCCAGCAGCGCTGTCGAACTCGGGCTCGTTGTTCAGCAAGATGGCAGCCTTCAGGCCACCGTCAATCATCTGAGCCGCATTCAGACCGTTGCCAGCAGGCATAGCCTTGACCCATTGCGCGCCCACCGTGTTGGCGGCTTCGGTCAGATAGCCCACGGCAGCACCGGTCTGTTCGGCAACCCAGCTGGCCAGAGCCAGCAGTGCAGAAGCCTGAGCATGGTGCGCTGCGGCATTGCCCAGCAGCACGGCCTTTTGCTCGCCGGCCAGCAATGCAGCGGCAATCGCCTTGGCTTCGTCATGGGCCTGACCGGCCACGGGTGCCGAGACACCCTTGGCTTCGGCCACGGCAGCGGCCACATCGGCCAGAGCCTGAGCCCAGTCGCCGGCAGCGACCACCGATGCGTTGACAGGCAAGGCCCAGTCATGGATGCGATCGTTGATGGCGAAGACCTTGCAGCCCTTCTTGGCAGCCTGGCGAATGCGCTGCGCGAACAGCGGATGGTCCTTGCGCAGGTTGGAGCCCACGATCAGAGCCGACTGCAGGTTGCTCAATGCAGCGATGGGCAGACCCAGCCACTGCACGCCTTGCGTGGCAGCGAACTCGGCATTGCGCAGACGGTAGTCGATGTTCTCGCTACCGATGCCGCGCACCAGCTTGCCGGCCAGGAACAGCTCTTCCACTGTGCTGTGAGGGCTGACCAGAGCGCCGATGGCGCTGGCGCCATGGTTGCTCTTGATCTGCTGCAGGCCGTTGGCCACATATTCCAGAGCGGTCTGCCAGTCGACTTCCTTCCACTCGCCGCCCTGCTTGAGCATGGGCTTGGTGAGGCGTTCGTCGCTGTTCAGCGCTTCATAGGAGAAGCGGTCGCGGTCGGCAATCCAGCATTCGTTGACTTCTTCGTTCTCGAAGGGCACAACGCGCATGACCTTGTGGTTCTTGACCTGAACGATCAGGTTGGAGCCTGTGGAGTCATGGGGAGCCACCGACTTGCGGCGCGACAGTTCCCAGGTACGGGCGCTGTAGCGGAAGGGCTTGCTGGTCAACGCGCCCACGGGGCAGATGTCGATCATATTGCCCGACAGCTCGGAGTCCACGCTATCGCCCACCACGGTGGTGATCTCGGAATGCTCGCCACGGTGAATCATGCCCAGTTCCATGACGCCGGCCACTTCCTGGCCAAAGCGCACGCAACGTGTGCAGTGAATGCAGCGGCTCATTTCCTCCATGGAAATCAGCGGCCCCACGTTCTTGTGGAACACCACGCGCTTTTCTTCTTCGTAACGCGAAGAGCTGCTGCCATAACCCACTGCCAGATCCTGGAGCTGGCATTCGCCGCCCTGGTCGCAGATGGGGCAGTCCAGCGGGTGATTGATGAGCAGGAACTCCATCACCGACTGTTGTGCCTTGATGGCCTTCTCGCTCTTGGTGCGCACGATCATGCCCTGCGTCACTGGCGTGGCGCAGGCGGGCATGGGCTTGGGAGCCTTTTCCACATCCACAAGGCACATGCGGCAGTTGGCCGCAATGGATAGCTTCTTGTGGTAGCAGAAGTGAGGAATGTAGGTGCCGGCCTTCTCGGCTGCATGCATGACCATGCTGCCTTCCGTCACCTCGACCTTTTTTCCGTCCAGTTCAATTTCAACCATATGCTTGTCTCGCGATCAGGCGCTCATGCTGCCTGTTTGGAAGCGTTCTGGATCTTCGCTTCGAACTCGTGGCGGAAGTGCTTGATCATGGCGCGAACCGGCATGGCTGCCGCGTCGCCGAGCGCACAGATCGTGCGGCCCATGATGTTCACGGATACCGAGTCCAACAGCTCGATATCTTCCGGACGGCCTTCGCCGTGCTGAATACGGTTCACCACGCGCCACAGCCAGCCCGTGCCTTCACGGCAAGGCGTGCACTGGCCGCAGGACTCGTGCGAATAGAAGTACGACAGACGCAGCAGGCACTCGACCATGTCGCGCGAATCATCCATCACGATCACGGCGCCCGAACCCAGCATGGAGCCGGCCTTGGAGATGGAGTCATAGTCCATCGTGCAGTCCATGATGATGTCGGCAGGCAGCACGGGCGACGAAGAGCCGCCGGGGATCACGGCCTTGAGCTTGCGTCCGGTGCGCACACCGCCGGCCAGCTCCAGCAGCTTGCTGAAAGGCGTGCCCATGGGAACTTCGTAGTTGCCGGGCAGGTTCACGTCGCCGCTGACCGAGAAGATCTTGGTGCCGCCGTTGTTGGGCTTGCCACATTCCAGATAGGCCTGGCCACCGTTGCGGATGATCCAGGGAACGGCCGCAAAAGTCTCGGTGTTGTTGATGGTCGTGGGCTTGCCGTAGAGACCGAAGCTGGCGGGGAATGGCGGCTTGAAGCGGGGCTGACCCTTCTTGCCTTCCAGCGATTCCAGCAGCGCGGTTTCTTCGCCGCAGATATAGGCGCCAAAGCCATGGTGGGCATGCAGCTGGAAGCTGAAGCTGCTGCCCAGGATGTTGTCACCCAGATAACCGGCCGCGCGGGCTTCTTCCAGGGCTGCCTCGAAGCGCTCATAGACTTCGAAAATTTCGCCGTGGATGTAGTTGTAGCCGATGCTGATGCCCATCGCGAAAGCGGCAATGATCATGCCTTCGATCACGATGTGCGGGTTGAACATCAGAATGTCGCGGTCCTTGCAGGTACCAGGTTCGCCCTCGTCGGAGTTGCAGACCAGGTGCTTCTGACCGGGGAACTGGCGGGGCATGAAGCTCCACTTCAGACCCGTGGGGAAGCCCGCACCGCCACGGCCGCGCAGACCGGATTCCTTGAGCGTCGCGATGACCTGATCTTGTGTCAGGCCTTCGCCGCCATCCTTGCCCAGCAGCTTGCGCAAGGCCTGATAGCCGCCGCGTGCTTCATAGTCCTTGATGGACCAGTTGCTGCCGTTCAGATCCGCATAGATCTGGGGGTTGATGTGACGGTCGTGGAAGCAGGTTTCATTGCCGGTCGATGCGAACTTGGCCAGCACGGCATTGGCGGCAGGATTGTTCAGAATCGTGCTCATGCCTTGCCCTCCGCTGCGCGCAGGCCGTCAACCAGCTCGTCGAGCTTTTCATTGCTCATGAAGCTGCACATGCAACGGTCGTTGACCAGCATCACGGGCGAATCGGCGCAGGCGCCCAGGCACTCGGACTGCTGCAGCGTGAACAGGCCATCCTTGGTGGTCTCGCCCATCTTGATGCCCAGCTTGTGCTCCAGGTGGTGCAAGGCCTTGTAGCCGTCGCGCAGCTGACATGGCAGATTGGTGCAGACATTGAGCTTGTACTTGCCAACGGGTTGCTGGTTGTACATATTGTAGAAAGTGGTGACTTCGTGCACCGCAATCTCGGCCATGCCCAGGACTTCGGCAATCACTGCCTCGCTTTCCTGGCTGACCCAGCCCTGCTCCTGCTGCACGATAGACAGGCAAGCCATGACGGCAGACTGTTTCTGGTCAGCCGGATACTTTGCCACCTCACGCGCAAAGCGTTCTCTGGTCGCTTCGGTAATCATCGGTCAACGTCTCCAAACACGATGTCCAGGGTACTGAGCACCATCACGGCGTCAGCCAGCATATGGCCACGGCTCAGTTCATCGAGAGCAGCCATGTGCGCAAATCCTGGTGGACGAATCTTCAGTCGATAGGGCTTGTTGGCACCATCGCTGATCAAATAAATGCCGAACTCACCCTTGGGATGCTCGACGGAAGCGTAAGCCTCGCCTTCGGGAACCTTGAAGCCTTCGGTAAAGAGCTTGAAGTGGTGAATCAGCTCTTCCATGTTGGACTTCATGGCTTCACGGCTTGCGGGCGCAACCTTGTGATTGTCCGTGATCACCGGGCCGGGATTGACACGCAGCCAGTCCACGCATTGCTTGATGATCTTGTTGGACTCGCGCATTTCGGCCATGCGAACCAGATAGCGGTCGTAGCAGTCGCCCGTGGCACCCACCGGAATATCGAAGTCCAGCTTGTCGTAGACCTCGTAGGGCTGGGTCTTGCGCATGTCCCAGGGCAGGCCCGAGGCGCGCAGCATGGGACCGGTCAGGCCCAGATTGATGGCGCGTTCCGCAGACACCACACCGATGCCGACGTTACGCTGCTTCCAGATGCGGTTGTCGGTGAGCAGGGTTTCGTACTCGTCCGCACACTTGGGGAAGCGCTGCGTGAAAGCATCGATGAAGTCCAGCAGCGAGCCCTTGCGGTCTTCGTTCATAGCCTCCATGGAGCGCACATTGCGCACCTTGCTGGCCTTGTACTGGGGCATGCTGTCCGGCAGGTCGCGATACACGCCACCGGGACGGAAGTAAGCCGCGTGCATACGCGCACCCGACACTGCTTCGTACATGTCCATCAGCGCTTCGCGCTCGCGGAAGCTGTAGATCAGGATAGTCGAGCTGCCGGCATCGTTGCCCGAGGAACCCAGCCACATCAGGTGATTCATGATGCGGGTGATTTCCGAGAACATCACACGGATGTACTGGGCACGGACGGGCACTTCGATGCCCATCAGTTTTTCAATGGCCAGGCAGTAAGCGTGCTCGTTGCTCATCATCGAGCAGTAATCCAGGCGGTCCATATAGGGCAGCGACTGGATATAGGTCTTGCTTTCGGCCAGCTTTTCGGTCGCGCGGTGCAGCAGACCGATGTGCGGGTCGGCGCGCTGCACCACCTCGCCATCGAGCTCCAACACCAGACGCAGCACACCGTGCGCTGCCGGGTGCTGCGGACCAAAGTTCAGGGAATAGTTCTTGATTTCAGCCATGGTCTTCCGTCAAAAGGCGACGTGCGCCTTTAGTGCAGGCCTCCGCCGTAGTTTTCTTCACGAATGATGCGCGGCGTGATTTCGCGAGGCTCGATCGTGACGGGCTGGTACACCACACGTTGCTGTTCGGCGTCGTAGCGCATTTCCACGTGACCGGACAGGGGGAAATCCTTGCGGAATGGATGGCCGATGAAGCCATAGTCAGTCAGGATACGACGCAGGTCTTCGTGACCTTCGAACACGATGCCGAACAGATCGAAGGCTTCGCGCTCGAACCAGTTGGCCGAGTTCCAGATGGGGTTGATCGAGGCCACCACGGGGAAGTCGTCGTCGGCGCAGTACACACGCACACGCAGGCGCTGGTTCAGCGTCAGGGACATCAGGTGGGATACAACGGCAAAACGCGGACCGTCCTTGCCGACTTCCGCATAAGTGGAATAGTCCACGCCGCACAGATCCAGCAGCATCTCGAACTGGCAGTCCGGGGCATTGCGCAGAATCTGCATCACGTCCAGATACTTGTCAGCGGATACTTCCACCGTCACTTCGCCATAGGCCAGAGTGACGGAGCGCACCCTGTCACCCAAGGCAGCAGTAACCACATCCCGAAGCTTCTCGGGGTGAATTGCAATTGCAGTCATCTCAGCCCTTTAAACGCGAGCGATGGTGTGGGTACGACGAATCTTCTGCTGCAGCTGGATGATGCCGTAGATCAGCGCTTCCGCTGTCGGGGGGCAACCAGGCACATAGACGTCGACGGGAACAATGCGGTCGCAACCACGCACCACCGAGTAGCTGTAGTGGTAGTAACCGCCACCATTGGCGCAGGAGCCCATGGAAATTACCCAGCGCGGCTCGGACATCTGGTCGTACACCTTGCGCATCGCGGGAGCCATCTTGTTGCACAGCGTACCGGCAACAATCATCAGGTCAGAGTGGCGGGGGCTGGCACGGAACACTTCGGAGCCGAAGCGACCGATGTCATAGCGAGCAGCTGCTGCGTGCATCATCTCCACCGCACAGCAGGCCAGGCCAAATGTCATGGGCCAGATCGACCCTGTCTTGGCCCAGTTCACCACCGTGTCATAACTGGTGGTGACGAAGCCTTCCTTCATCACGCCTTCGATCATCGTGTTTCCTCAGAAAAGCTGCTTATTCCCAATCCAGGGCGCCTTTTTTCCACTCGTAGGCAAAGCCCACGACCAGAATGGCCAGGAAAATCAGGACAGCAACAAAACCCACGCCGCCGACATCTTTGAGTGCGACAGCCCAGGGCAGCAGAAATGCGATTTCCAAGTCGAACAGAATGAACAGGATGGCGACCAGGTAGTAGCGCACATCAAACTTCATTCGAGCGTCTTCAAACGCCTCGAAACCGCATTCGTAGGGGGAGTTCTTGGCAGCATCAGGGCGGTTGGGACCCAGCACGTAGCCGAGCACCAGGGGTACAACACCCACAGCCATGCCAATAAGAATGAACAGAAGAACGGGAAGGTACTGATCGATGTTCATCGAGTGGGCCTTGTTATGAAAACATGCCTCACCGATCACTGCCTGATCAGCAGGGCAGGTTTTTAGTTATGTGTTGGTGCCGTCGGCGAGACTCGAACTCGCACAGCTTTCGCCACTACCCCCTCAAGATAGCGTGTCTACCAATTCCACCACGACGGCTTCGTCTCAAAGTCCGGCAATCCCTGGAACCTTCGTTGCAAAGATTCTGATCCCCAGACAATCCCTAGATTCTAGCCTGAAAAACCCCACTCTTTGGGGTTCTTCAGGATTTTCTCCAAATTATTTCGTTGGGATCTGGGCTGCGCCCTCAGCACCAGCCGCTGGAGCAGCAGGAGGCACGGCTGCATCGCCGGCAGTTGCGGGCGACACATTGGCAGCAGGCGCAGGAGCCGAAACAGGAGCAGCGCCTTCCAGCACACTGCCCGAGCTCACTGGGCGAGCATTGCCCAGATAAGCCAGAGCCAATGTAGCCACGAAGAACACGGTGGCCAGAGCCGCCGTGGAGCGCGACAAGAAGTTGGCGCTGCCCGAGGCGCCAAACAGGCTGCCCGACGAACCGCTGCCAAAGGAAGCCCCCATATCGGCACCCTTGCCGTGCTGCATGAGGATGAGGCCGATCATGCCCAGAGCGGCCAGCATCTGGACCGCGAGAATGACGCTGGAAAAGACGTTCATATCAAAACCTAAAAGTCTGAATCATTGCGCACCACACCGGAGTGCGGCGCAGACGAATTATTGCGCTGCCGCAATAATGGTGAGGAAATCCGGGGCCTTGAGAGCAGCGCCACCGATCAGGCCACCGTCAATATCGGCCTGAGCCAGCAGCTGCGCCGCATTGCCCGCATTCATGCTGCCGCCATAAAGCAGAGGCACGCGATCAGCCTTGTCGCTGGCCGCCGCCAGCTGCGCCCGCAGCACGGCATGCACCTGTTGGGCCTGCTCGGGAGTGGCAGTCTTGCCGGTGCCTATGGCCCAGACAGGCTCATAGGCCACAACCAGCTCGCTCACGCAGTGGCCGACCTGATGAATCACGGCTGCCAGCTGACGCTTGACCACGGCCTCGGTCTGACCCGCCTCACGCTCCGCCAGGGTCTCGCCCACGCAGACGATGGGCGTAATGCCCTTGGCCAGCGCGGCCTGGGCCTTGGCAGCGACCACCGCATCGGTCTCGCCATGATATTGACGACGCTCGGAGTGCCCGACCAGCGCATAGCGCACGCCGAACTCCTTGAGCATGACAGCAGAAGTTTCGCCCGTGAATGCGCCCTGCTCGTGCTGGGACACATCCTGTGCGCCCACACCAATGGATGTCCCCGCAAGTTCCGCCTGGACTTGAGCCAGATAGGGCGCAGGAGCAGCCACGGCCACGCCCGCCTTGTTGCCAGCAGGCAAGCCCTGCTTGATGGCCTGCAACAAAGCAGCATTGGCAGCCAGGCTGCCGTTCATCTTCCAGTTGCCAACAATGAGTTTTTGCTTCATGTTTCCCAAGTCAAAACGATTTTTCCGGTGTGCTGGCTGGATTCCATCAGCGCATGAGCCTGCGCCGCATCAGCAGCATCGAATTCACGATAGATGGCTGGGCGCACCTTGCCGGACTCCAGCAGGGGCCAGACATTGCGCTTGAGCGCCTCGGCGATCGCCGCCTTGAAGGCCACGGAGCGCGGGCGCAACGTGGAGCCGGTCACGGTCAGTCGCTTGCGCAGCACCAGGCCGGCATCGAACTCGGCCTTGACGCCACCCTGCACCGCGATGATGACCAGGCGACCATCAGGAGCCAGACATTGGACTTCGCGCGCCACATAGCTGCCGGCGACCATATCGAGAATGACGTTGACGCCCTCACCTGCCGTGATACGCTGCACTTCTGCCGCAAAGTCCTGTGTCTTGTAGTTGATGGCGTGGTCGGCACCGAGCTTGAGGCAGTCATCGCACTTGGCATCACTGCCCGCCGTGACAATGACCGTCGCGCCCCAGGCCTTGGCCAGCTGAATCGCCGTCACGCCAATGCCGCTGCTGCCGCCCTGCACCAGCAAGGTTTCACCGGGCTGCAGAGCCCCCCGGTCAAACACATTGCTCCAGACCGTGAAAAAGGTCTCGGGCAAGGCCGCCGCCTGCACGTCGCTGAAGCCCTTCGGCACCGGCAGGCACTGGTCCACGGGCGCAGCGCAGAAACTCGCATAGCCGCCACCGGCCACCAGCGCGCAGACGCGGTCGCCGAGCTTGAAGCCCGCCTTGGCCATGGCCGCCTCGTCGCCCGCCACGATCACACCCGCCACCTCAAGCCCCGGAAGATCGGAGGCTCCGGCAGGCGGCGCGTAATGACCTTTGCGCTGCAGCACATCGGGGCGATTGATGCCGCTCGCGGCAACGCGAATCAGCACCTCCCCCTCAGCCGCCACCGGCATGGGACGTACACCCATGCGCAGCACGTCTGGCGCACCATAGCTGGTGATTTCCACCGCTCGCATTGTGTTGGCTTCCATAGTCAGGCTTTGCTCTATCAAAGAAATCAAGCTCAAACGCTTATACAGAAAGCGCCTGCGGCTACAAAATCAGGATCAGCCAGCAAACGACAAAACAGGAGACCGCCTCGCGGCGGACTCCTGCTCAGCCATTACTGCTGCTGTTGCTGCTGCTCGTCAGCGGCTGCGCGGTTTTCACGTGGCTCGCGATTCTCGCGGGGTTCGCGATTCTGGCGGGGAGCACGTTCGCGGTACTCGCGATCGCCGCGGGGTTCGCGCGGCTCACGCTCGGGCATGCCGGCAGGACGTTCGGTCAGCGCCTTCATGGACAGCTTGACGCGACCCTTGTCGTCGGTTTCCAGAACCTTGACCTTGACCACTTGACCCTCTTGCAGGTAGTCGGTGACCTTTTCCACGCGCTCGTGAGCAATCTGGCTGATGTGCAGCAGACCGTCCTTGCCGGGCAGCAGGTTGACCAGGGCACCGAATTCCAGGATCTTGACGATGGGGCCTTCGTAGATCTTGCCGATCTCGACTTCGGCCGTGATCTGCTCGATGCGCAGCTTGGCGGCTTCGGCCTTGGCGCCGTCGGTGGCGGCAATGGTGATGGTGCCGTCTTCCTCGATGTTGATCTGGGTGCCGGTCTCTTCGGTCAGCGCACGGATGGTGGCGCCGCCCTTGCCGATCACGTCACGGATCTTCTCGGGGTTGATCTTCATGGTGTAGAGCTTGGGCGCGAAGCTGGAGACTTCGGTCTTGGCTTCACCCATGGCTTCCTGCATCTTGCCAAGGATGTGCATGCGCGCTTCCTTGGCCTGAGCCAGGGCGACCTGCATGATTTCCTTGGTGATGCCCTGAATCTTGATGTCCATCTGCAGGGCGGTGATGCCGTTGGTGGTACCGGCCACCTTGAAGTCCATGTCACCCAGGTGATCTTCGTCGCCCAGGATGTCGGTCAGCACGGCAAACTTGTTGTCTTCCTTGATCAGACCCATGGCGATACCGGCCACATGCGCCTTCATGGGCACGCCGGCGTCCATCATGGACAGGCAGCCGCCGCAGACCGAAGCCATGGACGAAGAGCCGTTGGACTCGGTGATTTCCGACACCACGCGGATGGTGTAGGGGAACTCTTCCTTGGTCGGCAGGCAAGCCGCCAGAGCGCGCTTGGCCAGACGGCCGTGGCCGATTTCACGGCGCTTGGTCGAGCCCATGCGGCCCACTTCACCGGTGGCAAAGGGAGGCATGTTGTAGTGGAACAGGAAGCGGTCTTCGAACTCGCCAGCCAGCGCATCGATCTTCTGAGCATCGCGCTCGGTACCCAGCGTGGAGATCACCAGGGCCTGAGTCTCACCACGCGTGAACAGCGCGGAGCCGTGAGTGCGGGGCAGCACGGAGGAACGGATCTCGATGGGGCGCACGGTACGGGTGTCGCGGCCGTCGATACGGGGCTCGCCCGCCAGGATCTGCGAACGCACGATGCCGGCTTCGATGTCGAACAGCATGCCTTCGACCTTGACGCCGTCGAACGCCACGCCTTGCTCGGTCAAGGCGGCCTTGACATCAGCGTATGCAGTGCGGCAAGCCAGGGTACGCACCTGCTTGTTGCGCTCCTGGTAAGCGGCGCGCAGCTTGGCTTCGCCCAGCTCGGCCACCTTGGCGATCAGCGCTTCGTCCTTGGCAGGAGCAGTCCAGTCCCATGCGGGCTTGCCGCCTTCACGCACCAGATCATGGATGGCGTCGATGGCGATCTTGCCTTGCTCGTGACCGAACACCACGGCGCCCAACATCACTTCTTCAGGCAGTTGCAGGGCTTCGGATTCCACCATCAGCACGGCGGATTCGGTGCCGGCAACGACCAGATCCATCTGAGAATCCTTGCGCTGGGTCTGACCGGGGTTCAGCACATATTCGCCGTTGACGTAGCCCACGCGAGCAGCACCGATGGGGCCGCTGAAGGGAATGCCGGACACAGCCAGGGCCGCCGAAGTGGCGATCATGGCAGCGATGTCGGCGTCGACTTCGGGATTCAGCGAAATGGTGTGGATGACCACATGCACGTCGTTGTAGAAGCCTTCGGGGAACAGGGGGCGGATGGGGCGATCGATCAGACGCGAGGTCAGAGTCTCCAGCTCGGAAGGCTTGGCTTCGCGCTTGAAGAAGCTGCCGGGGATCTTGCCGGCGGCATAAGTCTTCTCGATGTAATCAACGGTCAGGGGGAAGAAGTCCTGGCCGGCCTTGGCGATCTTGGAACCCACGACAGTGGCCAGCACCACGGTGTCGTCGATGTTGACCAGCACGGCGCCGGAGGCCTGGCGCGCGATTTCGCCGGTTTCCATGGTGACCGTATGCTGGCCCCACTGGAAGGTCTTGGTAACTTTGTTGAACATGGTCATATTGACTCCCTTATGAATAGCTGGATACGCTCATCCAGTCTTGATTTGGAGTGCAAACAGAACACGATGCCATTCCAGTGCTGCGCTGAGCGCTATCAATAGTGCAGCATTGGAATGACACAGCTTCGCTCTGTTTTGCGAACTCCGAAGTAAAAAACGCCTGAGCTAGGCAATCTAACTCAGGCGTTTCGATCTTTCACCGTGCTTACTTGCGCAGGCCCAGCTTGGCGATCAGTGCTGTGTAGCGGTCAGCGTCCTTGGACTTCAGGTAGTCCAGCAGCTTGCGGCGACGGCTCACCATGCGCAGCAGACCGCGACGACCGTGGTGGTCCTTGGCGTTAGCCTTGAAGTGGGGAGTCAGTTCGTTGATGCGAGCTGTCAGCAGAGCCACTTGCACTTCGGGGCTACCAGTGTCGTTTTCGGAACGAGCATTGGCCTTGACAACTTCAGCCTTCTTATCGGCAGCGATCATTTTGTTTTCCTTAGGATTTGGCACTCGACGAGGAGCACCTTGGTTACTTGCGCCAAGGCTGGAAAGGCCTCAGCGTGCGTCTTGCACCATGCAAAACCCAACGATTATATCAAGAGGCGATTTATCCTCCATGCAATAGCACGACTGGGCACAAGACCAAGGCTGGCAAACCCGCTTGCCCGCTCCTGAGCGAGACTCGGACAATGCGCCCATCACCTCCAGCCGGGGATCTGCAATGATCAGCTTTTCTAGACGCTATTCGTTTGCCAGCCTCTGCACTGCGGCCCTGATAGTCTTCGCTCTCGCAGATCAGCCAGCACTCGCAGCCAACGCAGGCCAGCGCAACCACAAAGCAGCCAAGAAGCAAAGCGGCAAGGTCAAGATCCAGAACACCCGGAGCAGTTCGGAAGAGACAACTGCCGAACGCGATAGACGACTCTATCGGGAATGCCAGGGAAGACCCAACTCCGGGGCATGCGCGGGGTACGCCTACCCGGCTTCCGGCCGCCGCCGCTGAAAGCAACCACCGATCTCCCCATCAAGACCACTCATCCAGTCACAAAGCATTCGGCATGCAACGAAACGTAATATGCCAGCATGCCCAATTTGCCCCTCATTCGTCACCATTTTTCCAGAGGCTTCACAGCCATTGAACTCATGGTCACGGTTGCCATTCTGGCCGTTTTGGCCGGCCTTGCCGCGCCCAGCTTCAATCCAATCATTGAACGCTGGCGAGTGCGCCAGGTTTCGGAAGAGTTGCAGTCCACGTTTTACTTTGCGCGCTCCGAAGCCATCAAGCGCGGCGGCAATGTGACTATTTTGCGCAGCGATGATGGCGGAGGCTGCACAGCAGTGGGCACAGACACCAGCCTCTGGAGCTGCGGCTGGATTGTGTTTGCCGACTTGGACAACGACGGCGAGCAGGACAGCGGCGAAGACACATTGCAGACTGCCCCCGCCCCCAACAAGGTAAGCGTGCAGTTCACCAATACCAGCGATGCCAAGCTGACCGACCCGATCAAGGTTGACCGCTGGGGAAGGTTCTCAAGCACGAATGCCGCCATCGATTTTGCATTTCGATTGACCCCAAAAAGTGGCAGCGCCGCCAGCGCATCCTCAATCTGTGTCAGCAGCAGCGGACGCATCAAGCGACTCGACTCTGCAACCAGCTCATGCAGTTAACCAAACGAACAGGATCATTGGGCTGCGGCACAGGCCCGCCCTCAACGAGGAATATGTATGTACCCCGGCTTAAACAACGCTCCGCACCTCGCAGCCCCCGGTTTCAGCAGTTACGGATTCACTTCCATTGAGCTGATAGTGACCATTGCCATAGCCGCAGTCCTCAGCGCCATTGCAGTGCCCAGCTTCAATTTTATTTTTGAGCGCTGGCGCGTCATGGAGGCCGTGGAGATCATGAAATCCAGTCTGATGTTCGCCCGCTCAGAAGCTATCAAGCGCGGTGGCAACGTATATCTGGAAAAGCTTCCCCGAACCACTGTTGGCTGCGTCACCGACGGGACCAACCAGGACTGGGATTGCGGCTGGGTCGTCTTCGTGGACAGCAATGGCAACAGACGCTGGAACAGCGGAGAGGAAATCCAGCGCTATGAACCACCAACCAAAGTAACCGTCACCAGAACCAAATCAGGCGCCACCATCCGTGTCGACCGCTGGGGAATGATGGATGGCGCCAATTTGATCGGCTTCACGATAGCACCTCAGCCTGCCGGAATAGCCTCTGCCGCCACCAAGGGCATTTGCATGTCTTCGGGCGGACGAATTCGAGTCATTGAACAAAAAGACGTGCCATGCACCAACTGAATCACACTCGCCAAATCGGCAAACAGCGAGGCATCACTTTGCTGGAATCGTTGATTGCCATTGTCGTTGCCGCACTGGGCATCCTCGGCATCCTCGGCGTACAAATGCGCACGCTGACCGACACCCAGACCAGCATGCGCCGCGCTCAAGCCATCCGTTTGATTGAAGACCTCAGCGAGCGCATGAAGGTAAATCCCAATGCACTGAGCGGCATCAACACCTACGTCACGGGCTGGACCGCAACACCGCCAACCACTGCGGCGACCAAAAAATGCGTTGGCAGCACTACCTGCACCCAGGCCGAATTGGCCGAGTACGACCTCAAGGAATGGAAACGCCTGGTGGAGCGCTCTCTCCCGCTTGGCAATGCCGCCACCTTCCTGGCCCTTGCCGACGGCGATTCCAGCAGCATCACCAACCGCCGGCAACTGGGCGTGCTCATACGCTGGCGGGAAAACGAGCGCGAAGACTTTGCAAGCGATGCCACCGGCACTGCCGCCAAAAAAGCCTACAAGGACGCCATCAACACCGGAGCCAGCATCAAGAGCGACGGCAGTATCAGCACCAAAGATCCCACCTCCTGCCCCGCCAACTTCACTTGCCATCTTCAATACATACCAGTCAGTGCACGCTGCGCACCTGACTTTCGTGCAGGCAATAGTGCACCTTTGTTTTTCTGCCCCGGAACCTGACGCATCCCTATGAAAGCCTCCAGCATCGCGAGAAGCCAGCCTCAGCGCGGCGTGACTCTAATTGAACTACTCGTCGGCATCGTCATCGGACTTCTGACGGTAGCCGTTGCCATGGGTGCGCTGATGGTCTCAAGAGGCGTTACCGGCACGGTCAGCGATAGCAGCATGCTGCAGCAACAAGCCGCATACGCTTTTCGCGTCATCGGGCAACAGATCCGCCAGGCTGGCTCCTTGAGACTGAATCTGGCCTCACAGAAGTCAGAAGGAGCCGATATCGATATGTCGGATCCGGTAGCCTTTGAGACCAAAGCCACAGATTTCGATCCCGCGGTCAATACCATCAGCGGTATGGACAGCCCCGGCACCAATGAATACAAGCTCACCTTGGGTTATCGCAACTATAAAGAGCCGGTATATACATCTACAAATACTGCATCCATGCTGCGCGATTGTCTCGGTCAATCACCCAATGACAATTTGATTCAAAGCCGGTTCTCGCTCAATTCTACAAATAATGAATTGCGCTGCGTGGGCGCATCAGGAAACCCGCAGCCCATTATTCAGAATGTCGCTAATTTTCAAGTGCGATATTTGCTGCAGACATCGGCATCCAGTGGTTCCCCGCAGATCAGCTATGTCGATGCAGCTACTGTGGCAAGCGCCTGGCCGCAGGTTGTCGGCGTGGAAATATGTCTGGTGCTTTATGGCAATGAAGCCATTGATATGCCGGACAACACCACCTACCTGGACTGCGACAACACTACATCCGTCACCATGAATACATTGGCTGCCCCACGTACGCGGCGAGCGCACATGGTTTTCCGCAACATCTACCAGCTGCGCAGCCAGGGACTGACTACGGTCAGCTGAATATCATGAATACATTCAAATTTTCCCGACAAAGAGAACAGCGAGGTATATCACTATTCGTTGTGATCATCTTTGTCATGCTCTCCATGCTGCTCGCCCTGTGGGCATCCCGCACATCGCTTTTCAATGAGTTGATCGTCGGTAATGATGCTGATTACCAGCGAGCCTTCGAGGCAGCCCAGGCCATCTTGCAAGATGCCGAGCTCGATATTCGCGGAGAAAACTCTGATGGCAGCTTTTGCACACCCAATGACAGTGACGGAAACATATGCCGACGCACGACTGCAGAGAAAATACCGCTAGAAGCACAGGAGGTGGGCACTCTTCTGGCGGACCTGGCAGACCCCACCAAGATTGCCAGCACAGCGCCGAAATGCAAAAACGGCATTTGCATCAAGCGCGCTGATCGCTCTGGTATCAAAGACAAACAGGACTTCTGGAACAACACAGATTCGACCAAGGGCATTACGCTGACACAAATGACCGGTGTTCATACAGGCACCACTACGCCCGTCGGCGCGCGCTATGGTCAATTCACAGGCGCAGCAATCGGAGATGATGATAGTCCGGCAAGCGCCATATTGCGAGACAGAAGTGCTGCCAACCAAGGGGCCTGGTACTGGATCGAAATTCTCCCCTATGACGATAGCAGCAAGAATTCCGGTGTTCTTGTCAACAACACTGGAACAGGTGCAATAAACCCACAAAGCATTTTGGCACTAAACCTGACACCTAATATCGTCTATCGAATTACAGCTCTGGCGTATGGACGCAATCCCAACACAATGGTTGTGCTTCAGCAGACGTATGCAAGACAAAAACTCAAAGACTAGATACCCATGTTCTCTACTTATCAGATCAGGTGATCGCCATGCAAAAAAAAATGCCCGCTCACTTCAAAAGAAAGTCACTTGCCATAGCAGCAGGCGCAGTTCTAATACCCTCGATCGCAACATCCATCGAGTTGCTTCAGGCCCCTCCGGGCACAGTGCAGCCCTATGTCACACCTAATGTGATTATCTCCGTCGACGATTCTGGAAGCATGGACTACTGCTCAAATGCAGAAAGCTCATCCAAATGCGTAATTACAGGCTATGACAGAAGAGGCAACGCAATTTGGGGTGGCGCCACCAATGAATCTCAGCCGAATGCAGATGGAACCTGGCCCGTAACAAGCCGCCGCATTAATGTTCTTAAATATGCATTAATTGGAGCACAAAAGAGCGATGGAACTTGGGAAGGCGGCGTTTTCCGAGATAGAAATTTACTTCCAGATAGAAAAATTCGTCTATCTTGGCAAGCCATGTGGAATAACGGAGGTTCAGCTGACGCAAAGAATGTCGACTCCGATAAAATGAATCAAAACTCCATGCGTTTCTTAGGAGAAACGCATAGAAATAACTTCATTAGCTTCATTAATGGATTAGATGCAAATAATGGCACACCTTCCCATTTAATGTTCAAACAAGCCGACGCCTACATGCGTCGCGACTTATCAATCAATAGTCCCTGGGCATCAGACCCGGGGAGTCAAGCTACACCTTACCTCGGTTGTCGTCGAAACTACCATATCATGATGACGGATGGCCGCTGGAACAATACATCATATGACATCGGCGACAAAAATCGTCGAGATAATGCAACCAACATAACCCTACCAGATGAGACCATTTATGGTGGAACACAAGCCCAACAAAAACAGACATCTTTATATAGAGACTCCCACACAGAAACCCTAGCTGATTGGGCTTTCTACAGCTGGGGAACGCCATTACAAACAGCAAAAGACGAGACAAATGGAGTTAAAGGATTAAAAGGATCCATACAACCCTCTCCAGAATATGACAATGCACCTCAACAAGAAAATTTCGGAAAAGACTCAAAAGGCAACGATGCAATTTTAGAGAGATACTGGAACCCAAAGTTCAACCCTGCCAACTGGCCCCATATGGTCACCTACACCATTGGATTCAGCAATATGGCTGTAACTTGGCCTGGCGCATCTGACATTATTGCACCGACTAATAAAGTTCCATTTGGATACAACGGAAGCTTTCTTGATTTCGTTACAGGAAACAAATCCTGGCCTGCGATGGACAATGAAAACAAGAGATCTCTTGATCTTTGGCATGCTGCCTTAAATGGTCGTGGGCGCTTTTATGCTGTTGAGAAAGGTGAAGATCTAGAAAAAGCATTCCGTGAAATTTTTGGGCAAATCAACACCCAAACTGATCCAGATATGACATCCACTGCTACAAGTGGATCCAATAATACGCGCTATGACGTTGGAAAGTTCACAGGAAATTATGAACCCAAAAATGGCTGGAAAGGCTTCATCAAGGCTGAAACTGTCAGAACAGATGGATCGATAATATCCACTCCTGGATGGGGTGGTCAGAATACGGCAGAAAAGCTTGACGCCTTAAATGCAACAGGTGCCACAAAAAATACAACCAGCAGAACCATCCTCAGCTGGAGTGACAAATGGGGGAGCGAGGACAAGTATCAGGGTGGCGTTCCATTCCTGTGGGCAAATGATGAATCCACACTAAGCACAGCCCAAAAGCTATGGTTACAGAAGAAGCCTGATGGATCTGGAACCGACGAAGGTGCAGCAGCTGGGCAAAACCGCCTGAACTTTATACGAGGCATACGAACCCTTGAAGGCTCTGAAAGCACCGGCTACACAGCAGCCAAGCCGTTTCGTGAGCGCAAGAGTATCCAAGGAGACATCATCAACTCCATTATCTGGTTTACTGGAGCTCCTTCGAGCAACTACGCTTTAAAGGGCTATGCAGACTTCACCCGATCCAAGGGTACAAGAACGCCGATGATTTATGCAGGTGGCAATGACGGAATGCTGCATGGATTCTCTGCTGCTGATGGCACAGAGAAAATTGCATACATTCCGCAGGGAATCATCCCTAGCTTAGGTCGCCTTACAGACCCCACATACAACCAAAAGCATCGCAATTTTGTTGACGGCTCCCCAATGACAGGGGATATCTATATCGGCTCAAACATCGACACAGACACCAACCCTGGCAACAACTGGAAAACAATTCTGGTTGGTTCACTGGGCGCTGGCGGAAAAGGTTATTTTGTTTTGGATGTCACCAACCCAGATAGCTTTTCCACGACAGCGGCTTCGAGCCTCGTCAAATTAGACCGAACTCGCAGTACTGATGCTGCGATGAATGCCGCAGCAGCACCCAACTGCGCATTGACTGGCATGAGTACTCCCGAAAAGACGGCCTGTGCCAAAGCCGTATCGGAGGATCGTGACATTGGTAACATCACAGCAACACCCGTCGCTGATGAGAACAACCCTATGCG
This sequence comes from Comamonas sp. E6, assembly GCF_001010305.1. Classification (NCBI taxonomy): domain Bacteria; kingdom Pseudomonadati; phylum Pseudomonadota; class Betaproteobacteria; order Burkholderiales; family Comamonadaceae; genus Comamonas; species Comamonas sp. E6. The sequence continues at coordinate 163,562 of NZ_BBXH01000006.1, read as the reverse complement.
CACCACACAGATCACGCGCATGAATAACAACCGCTGGGCAGTTGTTATGGGTAACGGCTACAACAGCAGCAACCAACGCCCCGTATTGCTGATTCAGTATCTGGACAACGATATGGAACTCAAGCGTATCCCTGTCGTAGGCGCCGTTGATGCGAGTACTGCAGACATTGGTACAGGTAGTGGCATTGCCAACGACAATGGCCTGGCTGCCCCCCGCTTGGTTGACCTCAATGGTGATGGATTGCCTGATATTGCATACGCTGGTGATAACTTGGGCAATATGTGGAAGTTTGATCTCACCAGTGCTGATGCAAGCAACTGGGGAGTCGCTTTCAGCGGAAGGCCATTATTCACTGCGCAAGGCCCCGCATCCTTGAACAGCACCAGAACTCTTGTCCAGTCCATTACGGCCCCACCAACTGTGCGTGCCAACGACCGGAAAATGACCATTGGAACAGGCAACGACAAGAAAACCATTGCTGTAGGCGGCATGATGGTTGCTTTTGGCACAGGCCGCAACGCTACCAAAGCTGACGAAAACAACCGGAATGTGCAAACCATTTACTCCGTCCTGGACAACACACGCTACAACTTGATTACCACAAACCTTGGCCCACGCGTACAAGTCAATAGTGGCAATACATCCTGCACAACCCCCAACGGAACCTGCATTCCAGTCCCCACGGCCTTGGGCACCGGCGTAACCGCAGCCAAGCTTGCTCAGCAAAGCATTACGGAACTGAGCAACGGTGACTTTGGCGCTGTTGGAGCAAGTAATGACGACAACAAGCTCACCACCAGCACCTGGGCCAACTACAACGGCTGGTATCTGGACTTGCCGGCCGTAGGAGAGCGTCAGCTCAAACCCATGGAGTTCTATGACGGCAGCAATATCCTGGCCATTTACTCTCAGGTTCCGGCCAAGGGCACCGATGTAGACCCCAATGTGGAAAGCTGTGAATCCACGACGGTCGATGGAGAGCGCCAGTACCGCACCTTTATCAACATCATGGATGGGCTTCGTCCGTCGGTTCAGATCGTTGATAAAAACAACGACGGTCTCTACAACTCGCTGGATCTGAATGTGTCTCGCGTCAAGGTAAGCAAAGGCTCCCACACGCTAATAGCCCAGAAAAACAAGATCGCAGATATCGACACCAAGAATGATAAAGAGATGCTGGCACGCATGCCCGAGCAGTCGCTGCGCCCCAGCTGGCGTCAGCTGCGTTGAGCGCTGCCTGCTTCATGAGGAAAAATGAAAATGCAAAAAAAACAGCAAAAAGGCTTCACATTGATCGAATTGATGATCGTCGTGGCCGTCGTCGGTATCCTGAGTGCCATCGCCTACCCCAGCTATACCGAGTATGTGCGCCGCGGCCATAGAGCAGATGCACGCGCCGGCCTGCTGCAAGCCCAGCTCTGGATGGAGCGTGCAGCCACGGCAACCGGGGTATATCCAACCAATGCAGACCTCACCAAGGTGCTACCCGCCAACCTGTCCTGGTCCACCGACGCCAGCAAGCGCTACCAGATCGAAATGAAAGCCAGCTCCACTGCCGCCTACACTTTGATCGCCAAACGCAAAAACCCGGGAGCACAGGCAACTGACAAGTGCGGAGACTTCACCCTCAGCAACACAGGGGTCAAGAGTGCTGACAATCTGGCAAGCGGTACCACGGCCTCGGACTGCTGGACCAAGTAACGCAGAACCCTCTGCATTACCATCCTGGGCATGACACCCTCTGCCCATTTCATGAACAAGGCGCTTGAGCAGGCTGCTCAGGCGCTTTTTCTTTCCTCACCCAACCCGCGCGTCGGCTGCGTGATCGTCGATGCCTCGGACCGCATCATCGGCCAGGGCTTTACCCAGCAGGCCGGCGGCCCACACGCCGAGGTGATGGCATTGCGCGATGCGGCTTTCAAAGGAAACGATGTGCGCGGCGCCACGGCTTATGTGACGCTGGAGCCCTGCTCGCACCATGGCCGCACCGGCCCCTGCTGCGACGCCTTGATCGCAGCCGGCATCGGCAAAGTGGTGGGTGCGCTGACAGACCCCAATCCGCAAGTGGCCGGCCAGGGTTTCGAGCGACTGCGCGCTGCGGGTGTTGAAGTGGAAATCGGCCCCGGCGGAGCCGAATCACGCGAGCTCAATATCGGCTTTTTCAGCCGCATGATTCGCGGCACACCCTGGGTGCGCATGAAGGCTGCCAGCTCGCTGGACGGTGTCACGGCCCTGCACAACGGTCAAAGCCAGTGGATCACCTCGGCGGCCGCCCGCGCCGACGGACATGCCTGGCGTGCCCGTGCCTGCACGATTCTGACCGGCATAGGCACGGTACTCGAAGACAATCCGCGCCTGAATGTGCGGGATGTAGACACACCACGCCAGCCACGCATTGCCGTGGTGGACAGCAAGCTGGACATCCCGCTGGACGCTCATGTTTTGAAAGCACCTAACGGTTGCCTTATCTACACTAGCAGCACAAATCAATCCAAGATCGAGAAATTGCAAGCGCTAGGCGCTACGGTTATTGATATGCCGAACGCAGCGGGCAAGGTCGATCTGGCGGCCATGCTGCGGGATCTGGCCCAGCGCGGCACGAATGAGCTGCATGTGGAAGCGGGCTTCAAACTCAACGGCTCCCTGATTCGCGAAGGTCTGGTCGATGAGCTTCTCTTCTATCAAGCCCCCAAACTGCTGGGCACGGGAGCCATGGGTATTGCCAACTTCGGCCCGCTCGACAGCCTGGACCAGGGCCTGCCACTGGTGTTCCATGATGTCGCCCGCCTGGGACCGGACCTGCGCATTGTTGCCAGAGTCCAGGGCCGAGAGCAGCTCTAGCGCAGTCTGTGTCCGACATGTGAACTCAGTCATCATGGGTTACAAAGCAGCAATGACGGCTTCTATCTCCACATCGTCACGACTGCAACCATCAGGGCCGCAAACGCATCTGGCGCTGCTTGCCGGCGCTATTGCAGCGATGTTGCTCACGGGTTGCGCGGCGTCGCTACCCAAGGATGTGGAGCGTCCCGTCAGCACGGCACTGAGCCAGCCCCAAAACACCGAGCTGGGCGTGTTCGTCTCTCAGACTCGCCCAACCAAGGCAAAGCCAGATGCCTCGGCGTTTGCCTTGATCTCCGGCCCCAAGCATGCGCTCAGCAGCCGCATGGCGCTGGTGGAAAACGCGCAGAAAACACTGGATCTGCAGTACTACGCCATCCATGCAGACCAAAGCACCGGGCGACTGCTGCGCGCCGTAGTCCAGGCTGCCAGGCGCGGTGTGCGCGTACGCGTGCTGCTGGACGACTTCCACAGCACGGGGCCGGACGCGCAGGTCATGCGCCTGGCTTTTGTGCCCAATGTGGAGATGCGCATGTTCAATCCGCTGGCCGGCTCGCGCGCCTCCACCATCGGCCGGGCCTGGACGCTGCTGACCGACTTTCAGCGTGCGCAGCAGCGCATGCACAACAAGCTGTTCGTGGCCGACAACACCCTGGCCGTGATTGGCGGACGCAATCTGGGCGACGCCTACTTTGACGCATCCAATGTCGGCAATTTTGTCGATCTCGATGTTCTGGCCGCCGGCCCCGTCGTCAAAGACCTGTCGCTCAGTTTTGACCGCTACTGGAACAATGTGCGCGCCTACCCCGTGCAATCGCTGATCAGCGAGCCGGACCTGCTCAAGCTCAAGACGCAGTTCGACCAGGAAGACGCCAGCAGCAAAGCCGAACCGGCCCAAGGCGCCAACGCACCCGAAGACAGCCCCCTGAATCTGAGCCAGGTCCCGTGGATCTGGGCCCAGGCCATGGTGCTGGCGGATAGCCCCACCAAGATCCCCGTCGAAGGAGCGGAACGATCTGCCGCCAGCGAGTCCGTCGGGGCAGCCGTGCTCAAGGCTGGCGAAACCTCCAGTCCACCCCCCTCCGCCACACCGGCGCTGAATGCCGAATCGGTGGTCGACGGTCTGCTGGCCCTGATCCGCTCCGCCAGGCAGGACTTGCTGGTGGTTTCGCCCTATTTCGTGCCGGGGCAGGAGATCATGGATGCCTTTCGCACCGCACGCAGCAAAGGTGTCCGCATCCGGGTACTGACCAATTCGCTGGCCTCCAACGATGCGCCGCTGGCCCATGCCGGCTATGCGCGCCACCGCAAGGCCCTGCTGGAGATGGGCATCGAGCTCTATGAAATGCGCAGTGAAGCGGCCAATGTACGCTCGGCATTGCGCGCAGGCACCACGGGCTCCAGCGGGGGCAGCGCCGGGGCTTCGCGGGCCATGCTGCACACCAAGCTGCTGGTCATAGACGGGCGTCTGGTCGCCGTGGGTTCCATGAATCTGGATATGCGCTCACGCCTGCAGAACACCGAGATCGCCGTGCTGATCGCCAGCCGCCGCTTCAGCCAGCTAGCCGGCGACAGCATCGATGAAAGCCTGCCCGAAAACAGCTGGCGGGTGGACCTGGATCCCAAGGGAAAGCTGGTCTGGCGTGCACCTCAGGACAGCGGGCTAGCGGACTCTTACTCGGAGCCCGATGCCAGCCTGGGGCTTCGACTTATGCTGCAGCTGCTCGGGCCTCTGGCTCCGGACAGCCTGCTTTAGGCATGGTTTGCGGCCAGGCCCATTCCTGCTGCAGATCACGCTGCGGCAGCGCCTGTACCCAGTCGCTGATGGCGCGTTGATCGGTCTGGGTGCGCACTTCCTGATAAGCCAGCTCGGCCTCGGGAAAACGTCTGCGCATGAGGTTGAGCCACTGCTTGAGGCGACCCGCACGCTGGCGCGGCTCCAGATCCTCGCAGACCATATGCCAAAAACGCTGCACCTGGGGCACCAGCACCAGCCAGTCAATGCCAGCGACAGTGCTGACGCTGCCGTGCTCCACGGCGCGGCGCACGGCCAGGGCCAGACCCGGATCGGCCACAATGCCGCGCCCGAGCATCAGATCGTCGCAGCCCGAAACTTCGCGGCAGCGCAAGGCCTCTTCCACAGTCCAGATCTCGCCATTGGCCACCACATTCACGCCCACCGCCTCGCGGATGCGCGGAATCTCTTCCCAATAGGCCGGCGGACGATAGCCGTCCAGCTTGGTACGCGCATGGACGACGATCTCACAGGCACCGCCCTGCTCCATGGCCTGGGCGCATTCGGTCATCAGCGCCCGGTCGTTGAAACCCAGCCGCATCTTGGCCGACACCGGCATCTGCGCGGGCACGGCACGGCGCACGGCGTCCACCACGCGCACGATCTGCTCGGGATCCTGCAGCAGCGATGCACCGCCGCCATGACGGTTGACCACCTTGGCCGGGCAGCCGAAATTCAGATCGATGCCCTCTGGCCCCAGGCGCGCCAGATTGGCAGCGTTCTCGGCCATGCTGACGGGGTCGGAGCCCAGCAGTTGCGCCCGCACCGGCACGCCGGCCAGCGTCCGGCTGCCGTTGCGCAGCTCGGGCATGGTACGCAGATAGACCTTGTCCGGCAGCAGCGAGCCGCTGATGCGAATGAATTCGGACACGCAGCGATCCGCGCCGCCCACCCGGGTCAGCACATCGCGCAACACAAAATCCAGCAGCCCTTCCATGGGCGCAAGCAGCAGTCTCATTTCAGGTTCAAATCAGATTGGCCTGAGGCGCTTATTCAGAAAACGCCAGCAGCTATTAATTCAGAAGCAATTGGCAAGCTTGGGCAGTAATGACTGGCCGATCCACTGCGAATTGGCGCAGATTCACACCAGTGTCATCGTCAGCTCATGCAATAGCGCATCCGCACTTGTAATGCGCCAGACAGAAGCAGCCATGATTTTGCAGAAAACCGCCAAGGCCCAGAAGGAACTTCAGCCCGGATCGCGCCAGCTGCCGCAGCGCGCGCGCTCCCTGCTGTTGCTGGCCGGCGGCAAGAGCATGGAAGAACTTGTCGCCATGCTGGGCAGCGATCATGCCGCACTGGCCCAGCAATTGGTGGAGCAGGGGTATCTTCAACTGGTGCCAACCACCGGCTCCAAAGAGCGCAGCCTGGCCACTCATCCAGCAATCCCTCTCGCCAAAGTTGGAGACAGCCCGGCCACACCTGCCCTGGCGCCAGCCGAAGAAGCCACTGATTCGACACCAGCCATCAATATGGCGGGCACGCGCATGTATTTATTCGATATGTGCGAGCGCCTGTTTGCCAACCGCCATGAGGCCCTGGCCCAGACATTGCGCACCCAGCTGCGCGAGGCCAGAGACCTGGCCAGCTTGCGCAGCGCAGGCATCAGCCTGTTGGCGGCTGTACAGGAATATGCAGGCGAAGAGCGCGCACATTCGCTGCGCGAGAGGCTGGCGGCCCTGCTAGCGCATGGGGAAGCAGCCGATCCAACCTGCCAGGAACTGCAAGGTGCAACGGCCTAGCAGCCTAGCTGTCAGCCGGCCTTGGCCAGACGCCAAAGCGAGGTCACTTCGGCAGAGCGCGCAATGTGCAGAGGGTCCTCTCGATCCTGTACCTTGCCATGATGCGGGCGAACATCCTCACGCCCCAGCACCTTGAGTCCGGCGGCTTCAATCCAGCCCAGCAGCTCGTCACGCGTGCGCAGCTTCAGATGCTCGGCCAGGTCGGAGATGATGAGCCAGCCTTCGCCACCTGGCAGCAGGTGCGCTGCCAGCCCTTGCAGAAAGCCGCGCAGCATGCGGCTGTCTTCGTCATAAATCGCCTGATCGAGCACCGATGCTGCCTTTCCCGGCAGCCAGGGCGGGTTGCAGATGATCAGACCGGCCTGCCCTTGCGCAAACAGATCGGCATGCTGCAGCTCCACCCGGGAAGCATGACCCAGGCGCTGCAGATTCTCGCAGGCGCAGGCCAGCGCACGCTCGCTGGTATCGGTGGCGACCACCGACTTCACGCCGCGCTTGAGCAGCAATGCCGAGAGCACGCCCGTGCCGACACCAATATCCCAGGCCTGTTCCAGACCGGCTGCGGGAATGCTTGCACGCGCCACCAGATCGAGATACTCGCCGCGCACGGGCGAGAAAACACCGTAGTGCGCATGAATGCGGGCGCCATCCAGGGCAGGAATCTCCACCCCCTTCTTGCGCCACTCATGGGCGCCGACCACACCCAGCAGATCGCGCAGCGGCACCAGCACGGACTGCGCATGCACTTCGGCCGGAACTGTGCCCCACGCCTCAGAGCAGGCCTGACTCCAGTCAGGAGCCCGGCGCAAGGCGCAATGCCATTGCACATCCAGCTCGATCAGAATGCTGGCCAGCATGCGTGCACGCTGGGCCTGGGACTGGCGGTACAGATGAAAAGCGTGGGGAAAGCCTGCAGCAGCAGGGCTCTTTGCCGGGCTCTTGCGTCGCGACTTCTTGTCCAGTCGGCGGCCCAGTGCCAGCAACAACTGACGCGCATTCTGAAAATCACCGCGCCACAGCAGCGACGCACCTTCGCTGATATGGCGAAACGCCGTATCAGCGGGCATGGTGTCATCGGCAACTTCGATGCGGCGGGGCTTGGGCAAGCTGCTTTCGCTGCGCCACAAAGCCGTATGGGCCTGGGCTTGCTCCTGCCATTGCAGCAGGTCGAAAGCAGATGCGGGAGCGCAGACTGAGGCCGCGAGCTTGCTATTGGGAGACGTCACGGCCTGTCTTTCAGTGAGTGCTGAACGCTGTGATCAGCCGTTCAGAGGACGCTTGACGCGCACTTCTTCAATCTTGATGCTGCCAATCACAGCCGTCTTGGCCGTGGACATTTCACGCTTGAAGCCTGCCATTTCATGGAAACGCAGGGCACGCTCGTTGCGCAGCGGAATCCAGGCTGTCACATTGGTGCAGCCTTCTTCCAGCAAACCATCTCGGGCGGCGTCCCACAGGGCAACGCCAACACCTTGATTCCAGTGCGAAGGGGCTGCATAGATAGCCCAGATCTCGCCGGTGGTTTGGCGGGACTTTTCATCACGGGAGCGGTCAAAGCCGACAAAGCCAACGATCTTGTCGCCGTCAATGGCGACCTGGACCTGTGGCTCACAGTATTCAATAGCTTCGCGCCAGTAAGCCTGGCGCTTTTCAACCGAGGACATGGCCTTCAGTTGATCATCGGGAACCAGACCTCGATAAGCCTCCAGTGCGGAAGCAGTATGGATCTGGGCAATCGCTTTTGCATCGCGAAGAGTAGCGGGACGGACCTGGATACTAGACATGGAAAAACCGGGGCGGAAACATGTAAGAATAGAAGGGCGTAATTGTCTACAGATTCAGAGTTTTGGCACGCGGTGCAGTGGTTAGCCATTTGCTCAACTGCGGCTGTTCGCAATTTCTTGCTATGGCGCAATCTATGTGCTATGCGCTCCACTAAGCAGAGCAGCAAGCCCGCAACCATCAATGGTTTGCGTCACATTTGATGACAATCTGGCAAGCGCTCACGACAGCACCGAAGCGCTCAATCCCTGTTCAGCGGCCAAGAAACTTCAGAGCCAGCGTCGCATGAAGTCCATCACCCGGTCGAATTTCTCCCCAAATGGCGGGTACAGCAGGGAAGTCGCCGCCCAGCGCGACTGCACGAAAACCGCCTTCTGGTGCACAAAGCGCAAAAAGCCCTGCTCTGCGTGATAGGCACCCCAGCCGCTGTCGCCGACACCGCCGAATGGCAAGTTCTCATGCGCCACATGCAGCAAGGTGTCGTTCACACAGACGCCTCCGCTGACGGTGCGCATCAACACCGCATTGCGCTCGGCCTCGTCGTTGCCAAACCAGTACAGCGCCAGCGGGCGCGGGCTGGCGTTGATGGCATTGATCACGTCTTCGATATGCTCGTAGGAGATCACAGGCAGGATGGGGCCGAAGATCTCTTCCTGCATCAGCTGCATCTCGCCCGTGGCGCCGAACACCAGCGCCGGAGCGAACTGGCGCTCCACCGCCTCGCCCCAGGCCGTGGTGTCGCCATCGACCGCAGGGGCTGCGGCCTCATGCATCCAGTGCACCTGCGCTCCCAGGCTTTGCGCCTGACGCAGCATCTGCTTGAGTCGTGCCAGATGGCGCTTGCTGATGATGGCCGTGTAATCCGGGTTGCCCGAGATGCGCGGGTACAGCTGCTGCACCGCCGCCTGATAGGCCTCGGCAAACTCCTGCTCCTTGCCGCGCGGCAGCAGCACATAGTCGGGAGCAATGCAGGTCTGCCCGGCATTGACCAGCTTGCCATAGGCCACCTTGAGCGCAGCGGCCTGCATATCGCAGTCCTGCGCAATGATGCAGGGCGACTTGCCCCCGAGCTCCAGCGTGGTGGGTGTCAGGTGCACGGCTGCCGCCTGCGCCACACGCCGCCCCACGGCCGTGGAGCCTGTGAACAGCAGATGATCGAATTGCAGACCCGAGAACTGCGTGGCCACGGCCACGTCTCCCTCGATCACGCAGAACTCTTCGGGTGCAAAGAACTGGGCGACCAGCTCGCCCATTTTTGCCGAGGTATGCGGCGTCAGCTCGCTGGGCTTGAGCATCACGCGATTTCCCGCCGCCAGAGCCGTGATGGCCGGCGCCAGCGATAGCTGCAGCGGATAGTTCCAGGGCGAGATGATGCCCACCACGCCCAGAGGCTGGCGCTCCACCCAGGCCTTGCCCGGCTGCAGCATCAGTGGCGTGCGCACGCGCTGACGCTTGCTCCACTTGGGCAGATGCTTGAGCGTGTGCCTGAGCATATTGCGCACCAGCATCAGATCCAGCATCTCGGTCCAGCGCTCGGAGCGCACGCCAAAGTCCTGCTCCACCGCCGCGCACAAAGCCGGGCCGTTCTCGTCCAGCATCTTCTGCAGACGCAGCAGCCTCTCCCGGCGCACCAGCAAAGGTACATCGACCTGCGTGCGGCTGGCTTGGTACTGCAAGTCAAAAATGCGGTGCAAGTCCATGTAGTTCATGCCTGTCTGAAAATCCCAAGATCACAGTCCCGACCATACCGCGAGACTGCGTAAACACAGCGTAAAAAAAGAGCCTGATGCAACACTGCACAGGCTCTTGTGTGTTGACCGCGAAACAAGCCTGCGGCCCTTTATTGCCTCACCTGCTCCAAAGTATGAAGCCTGTGTAAGCGCTTGTCATTACGACTCGTGCACCTCGCGTGGCTGCACATCGGTCACATCGCCGGCACCCGGCAGAACGCCGCGACGCCCGCGGGCTTCACGCCCATCCTTCTTGGCATCGGCATTGCCCGACGATTGCGCCATCCACTCGGCCCCCGAGCGGTACACCGTCTGCCAGCCGGCAAAGGGGCTCATGGCACCCATGCTCATGGGCACCACGGGCTGGCCCGTGAGCCTAGCCCACAGGGCGCGCGCACCCCAGGCCAGGGCGATGAGGCAGGCCACGGCCATCAGGCACAGGAAAAACACCAAGCCCACCAGCATCAGCATGATGCGGACGGCCCAGCGGGTTGCAGTGGCGGCGAAATCGTTCAAAGCAATACCTCTTTCTAGGGTTCAGGTCCTCAGGCAGTGCCTGCGGACTCGAACCGGAACACCCCGGGATCATTCACCGGGTCGACTGTCACAGCTATCGTACTCTTGGGCGGGAATTTCCCCTCAAGTAACAACTTGGACAGCGGGTTTTCAATACGCTGCTGGATGGCGCGTTTGAGCGGACGGGCACCGAACACGGGATCGAAGCCTACCTTGGCCAACTCGGCCAGGGCCTGCTCGGACACCTGCATGCTCAGTTCCATCTTCTGCAGACGGCTTTCCAGCAACTTCAGCTGAATCCTGGCAATCGCCTCGATGTTCTTGGCATCCAGTGCATGGAAGACCACGGTTTCATCGATGCGGTTCAAGAATTCGGGTCGGAAATGGTTTTTAAGTTCCCCCCAGACCGCTTCCTTCACATCATCGGCATCCTCGCCAACCATGGCCTGTATCAGATGCGAGCCGATATTGCTGGTCATCACGATCACGGTGTTCTTGAAGTCCACCGTGCGGCCCTGACCATCGGTCAACCGGCCATCGTCCAGAACCTGCAGCAATACATTGAAGACATCAGGGTGGGCTTTTTCCACCTCGTCCAGCAGCAGCACGCTATAGGGCTTGCGGCGCACGGCCTCGGTCAGATAGCCGCCTTCCTCGTAACCCACATAGCCGGGGGGCGCACCGATCAAGCGTGCCACAGAGTGCTTTTCCATGAACTCACTCATGTCAATACGCACCAGATGGTCCTCGCTGTCGAACAGGAAGCCTGCCAGCGCCTTGCACAGCTCTGTCTTGCCCACGCCCGTGGGGCCCAGGAACAGGAAGGAGCCGGTGGGACGATTGGGATCGGACAGACCCGAGCGCGAGCGGCGAATGGCATTGGCCACGGCGCTGATCGCCTCCTCCTGGCCCACCACGCGCTCGTGCAGCTTGTCTTCCATGTGCAGCAGCTTGTCTTTTTCGCCCTGCATCATCTTGGCCACGGGGATGCCCGTGGCACGACTCACCACCTCGGCGATCTCCTCGGCTCCGACCTGGGTGCGCAGCAGCTTGTTGGCCGTCGCGCCATCCTGGCCTTCTTCCTTGGCCTGGGCCTCATGCAGCTGCTTTTCGAGTGCGGGCAGCTTGCCGTACTGCAGCTCGGCCACCTTGTTGAAATCGCCCTTGCGCTTGAACTCCTCGATCTGTATGCGCAGCTGATCCACTTCCTTGCGGATCTGCTCCGAGCCCAGAGCGCTGGCTTTCTCGGCCTTCCAGATCTCCTCGAGGTCGGCGTACTCGCGCTCCAGGCTCTCAAGCTCTTCCTCGATCAGTTGCAGACGCTTTTGCGAAGCCTCGTCCTTCTCGCGCTTCATGGCTTCACGCTCGATCTTGAGCTGAATCATGCGGCGCTCGAGCTTGTCCATCACCTCGGGCTTGGAGTCCATCTCGATCTTGATCTTGGCCGCGGCTTCGTCGATCAGGTCAATGGCCTTGTCGGGCAGGAAGCGGTCGGTGATGTAGCGATGACTCAGCTCCGCAGCGGCAACGATGGCGGGGTCAGTGATATCGACGTTGTGATGCGCCTCGTACTTCACCTGCAGGCCGCGCAGAATGGCGATGGTGTCCTCCACCGAAGGCTCGTCCACGATGACCTTCTGGAAGCGGCGCTCCAGAGCGGCATCCTTTTCGATGTACTTGCGGTACTCATCGAGCGTTGTCGCACCCACGCAATGCAGCTCGCCACGCGCCAGCGCGGGCTTGAGCATATTGCCTGCGTCCATGGCGCCATCGGCCTTGCCGGCGCCCACCATGGTGTGGATTTCGTCGATGAAAAGAATGATGCGGCCTTCGTCCTGTGCGATTTCCTTGAGCACGGATTTGAGGCGCTCCTCGAAGTCGCCGCGGTACTTGGCACCGGCCAGCAGGCCCGCCATGTCCAGCGACAGCACGCGCTTGTTCTGCAGGCTCTCGGGCACTTCGCCGGCCACGATGCGCTGGGCCAGGCCTTCGACAATGGCGGTCTTGCCCACGCCGGGCTCGCCGATGAGCACGGGGTTGTTCTTGCTGCGGCGCTGCAGCACCTGGATGGCGCGGCGGATTTCATCGTCGCGGCCGATCACGGGATCGAGCTTGCCGCTGCGGGCGCGCTCGGTCAGATCCAGCGTGTATTTCTTGAGCGCTTCGCGCTGGCCTTCGGCTTCTGCACTGTCCACGTTCTGCCCTCCTCGCACGGCATTGATGGCTGCCTCCAGGCTGGATTTGCTCACGCCGCTCTGCTTGAGCAAGGCACCGGCACGCGTGGCCGAGCCTGCGGCATCGGCCAGCGCCAGCAGAAACAGCTCGCTGGCGATGAACTGGTCACCGCGCTTGAGGGCTTCTTTTTCGCTGGCCTGTAGCAGCCGAGCCAGCTCGGAGCCGACCTGCACATCGCCTTGCTGCTGCACGCGCGGCAGATCAGCCATGGCCTGTTCTGCCAGGTTCTTGAGTTGTTGCACATTGCCGCCGGCGCGCTGCAGCAGCGCACGCGGGCCGTCGTCCTGGCGCAGCATGGCCACCAGCAGGTGCAGAGGGTCGATGGTGGATTGATCAGCACCGAGCGCCAGGGACTGCGCGTCGGCCAAGGCTTCTTGGAATTTGGTCGTCAGTTTGTCAATTCGCATGGTTTGTCGCTTTCGCTCCAATCAGATTCATTGCCATTTATCTGATAGTCAAACAGGGGGTTTCAAGACCCGAATGCGCAAAAAACAGCAAAAAGCAGATCCGCAACCGCCCTGCTTGCGGTATATCAAGTTCAAGCATCGCGCCAGCACCGAGCCAGTTGCGTAGGAGTAAGCCCATAGTGCTTGCGAAAGCTGCGCAGCAAATGACTGGCATTGGCAAACCCCGTTTCGGCGGCCAGCCATGCAAGCTGCGGCGTGCGTCCTCTTGCACCGCCTGCGCTACCCAGCAGGCGGGCGCAGACCTGCTGCAGACGCCGCTGCATGACCCAGTCATGCACGGTGCATCCCATGCTTTGATGGAACATACGGGCAAAGTGATATTCGGACAAGGCCACGACCTGCGCCAGCGCGGGCAAGCTCAGGGCTTTGCTGTCGGCCAGATGAGCCTCCACATAGTCAAGCACCTTGCGCCGGGCCGTGGATGACAGGCCACCCAACGGTTTCAGCAGCTTGTGCCGCTGCCAGGGCGCCGCCGATTGCAGCACCAGCCGATCCAGCACTTGCTGGCTCAGGAAGTCCGCCTGCCATATGTCGTGAGCCTCACTCCAGTCCAGTCGCCGCAGCGCCTGCGACCATTGCGCATAGATTGGATCCTGGGAATAAATCTGCGGTGTCAGCGTAATGCTGCGCGGCTCGGCATCCAGCAGGCGCACCACTCGGTCGGCCCAGGCAATGTCAGAGACATACAGGTGCAGAAACTGCACAGGCTCACGCACCAGCCAGCGCGATTCATGCTCGGCCGGGAGAACGCAAAAGCGCCCTGCTTCGCCTCGGGCCAGTGCATCGCCCTTGAGTTGCGATCCCCGACCTCCGGCCAGATAGACAGACAGCGTGTGATGGCCTTGCTGCCGGTAGTGCACCTCATCATCGTGATTGGTCCAGATTGCCAATTCCAGCGACTGACTCAAACCCGCTCTGCGCCTGATCTGGGCGCGTGACCGAGCCAGTACATGACTCAGATGCGATGGGGCGGATACAGCGCTGGCGGGCATGCCTGCATTGTGGCGCCAGCTATCTGGCCGCGCTTGCTGCAGCGCCACAAAACCGCAGGAATGTGCAATGCAGAGCCAATCCAGGCGCGCAAGATCTGGTTCTTCCAAGCACCAAGACTTGCCATGCTTTTACCTCTTTATGCCCTGGTCGTGCTGATCTGGGGCTCCACCTGGATCGCTCTCAAGATGCAACTGGGCAGCGTCCCCGTAGAGCTGTCCATCGCCTACCGCTTTGGTCTTGCCTCCCTGGTGCTTTTTGCCTGGCTGCTGCTGACCCGCCAGTGGCGCGTCCCCCGCAGCGCAGCCATTCCACGCGTGCTGGGCCAGGGACTATGCCTGTTCAGCCTGAACTTTGTCTGCTTCATGCACGCCAGCGAGACCCTGACCAGCGGCCTGGCTGCCGTGGTGTTTTCCAGTGCCAGCATCTGGAATGCATTTCTGGCGCGAGTCATCCATGGCCGCAGGCTTGCGCCCAATGTGCTCGCAGGCAGCGCTCTGGGCCTGACGGGTCTGGTGATTCTGTTCTGGCCAGAGCTGCAGCAGGGTCAGCACGCCAGCTGGCAAGGTCTGTTGTGGGCGCTGGGTGGAACGCTGTGCTTTTCCTGCGGGAACATGCTTTCTGCATCGCTGCAGGGCCTGGGCTACAAGCCGCTGCACACCAATGCCTGGGGCATGCTGGCCGGCACGCTGCTGCTGCTAGCGTATGCGCTGATCGCCGGTCTGCCCTGGCACTTTGACACCAGCCCGCAATATGCAGGCGCACTGCTGTATCTGGCCATTCCCGGCTCGGTGATTGCCTTTACCGCCTACCTCACACTGGTGGGTCGACTGGGCCCCGAGAAAGCCGCTTATGCCACGGTGCTGTTCCCCATAGTGGCGCTCAATATCTCGGCCGTGGTGGAAGGCTATGAATGGACTGCTGTGGGACTGCTGGGCCTGGCCCTGGTGATGGCCGGCAATGTGCTGGTCTTCAGGCCGCCACGCTGGCTGCAGCCGAACGGTCTGCAAAAAGCATAGCATCTACCGCTCTTATGCACTTCATTTCAGATGATTTTTCGACTGAAACTCAATGAATAAATGCGAAAGCAGCTATCAATTCATAGAATTATTGCCATCGCGCCAATGCCTGCTCGTCGCTGACACGCGCATCCACCCATCGTGCGCCTTGCTCGGTCTGCTCTTTTTTCCAGAACGGCGCTTCGGACTTCAGATAGTCCATGATGTATTCGCAGGCCTCGAAGGATTTGCCGCGGTGGGCGCTGGTCACGGCCACCAGCACGATCTGGTCCATGGGCTGCAGCAGGCCGATGCGGTGAATCACGCGCGCGCCATAGATGCCAAAGCGCGCCACGGCCTTGTCGATGATGGCCTCGATCGACTTCTCGGTCATGCCGGGGTAATGCTCGAGCTCCATGCTGGAGACGGCATCGCCCTCGTTGCGGTCGCGCACCGTGCCGACAAAGCTGCAGACCGCGCCCACGCGTGCATCGCCGGCGCGCAGGGCGGCAATCTCGGCCGAGAGGTCAAAGTCCTGGGTCTGAATGGATACACGTGCTTCAGTCATGCCTGCATTGTCGCAGGCCAGCATGGGCATGTCTGCCGCATTAGCATTGGGCCATGGCCACACAAACCATCAATCTGCCGGAGTACACGCTGTACCCCTCTCCGCGCAATGAGCACCGGATGATTTTCGAGTTCCAGCTCTTTGTGCCCTATCCCTATGAGCTGATCCACCTGCCCGACTACAACTTCAAGGGCAAGGCCACGCTGTTTGCCGCCCACCGCAAGCGCGACAACAAATCGGGCCAGCTCATTACCTGCGAGCTGGCCGTGGACATCGAGCGCTTCGAGCGCCTGTTCGAACCAAGCTAAGCCATGGACGACACCAGCCAGATTCAGCCGCCGACCAGCTTTGCCGAGCTGTTTCGCACGCGCAGCGGCAAGCTGTCCGTACCGATTGCCGAGGTCGTCGCACGCTATGAGCTATGCGAAGACCTGGCAAGCCATCTGACCGAGCAGGCACAGACGCTCTATCACTCGGGCAACTCCTCCGAAGAACAAGTGCTGCTGGGCATGCACGCGGGCCTGGCCGCGGAGGGCTCGGTCGTCACGGCGCCTGAGGCGGGCTGGATCGTGCAGCGCCTGGCCGAGCTGCTGGAATGGCGTGCACCGCAGTTCCCCACTCCAGCAGACCCGGCCTGAAAACCCGGGCACAACGGATCTTCAGCGCTTTCAGACAGGCATTTTTCGCTCCAGTTTCAGGAGTTTCCTCCACGTCGAAGCAGATCAGAAGGCTCCAACAGGCGCACGCAGACGCTGCCAGGCCAAGGCCCGCCAGTCAGGCGTTCCATAGGCAGCGACCAGATCTCGCCCTATGGCAGCCCAGGCCGGATCGGCCGAGTTCAAGCCCAAAGCCTCGATGAATGGCGCTTGCACGATGAAGCACTGGCGCCGATAAGGCAGCAAAAAACCATCCGCCAGTTGTGCGAGCACACTGCGCGCCTGCGCGTACTCGCTGAACCAGATGTGCAGAAGAATGCCGCTACGCGGCACATGCCAGAAGCTGCCCATGTCATCTCCCGGTGCCGCCAGCGCCCCCAGCACCCGACGCGCCTGCTCCCAGCCGGCAAAGCCGACCTCGCGCGCCGCCTGATGCAAATGGTCGCGCAATGAGGCCGAGCCCGCAGCCCCCTTGCGCCGCGCACGGTTCAGGCGCACGCGGGCGCGTACCTTGAGTTCGTCGACCAGGGCCTGCGGCGAAACGAATCCGCAAACAGAACCTGCCCCCATGGCCGGACTCGACGGATCAATGGCTGCAGCACCACCGAGCAGCGCTTGGCCTGAACACATGGCATTCACGGTTTCACTGCTCATGGCTGTACCCCTTGCAGCTCTTGCTGCCACAGGGAAAGCAGGGCCTGAAGTTCGGCGTCATAGTCGAACAAGGGGTCGTCGCGCTCCTTGACTCGGTCCAGTACCTCAAAACGAAATGCCCGTGCGCCATAGCAAGCCCAGGCCTGGGCCAGTGCCGCATCGCGCCGGGAGCCATTGCTCAGCTCGAACCGCAGGCGGTTGAGCGTTGCGTCCACATTGCGGCTGGCACCCAGGCGCAACAAGTCAGCGGCATCGCAGCGCACCGCGTAGATGCCCATGGCGGGAAAAGCCTGTTTGTAGTCCCGCGTCAGCGCGCGCCGCGCCTGGGGGTGGAGAGATGAAGTCATGACAGTGCTCCAGGTTGCATCGGAGCCTCCCGCGCTGGGCCCCTAGAACAACCATGGTCTGACAGAACATCGAAATCGAGCGTGAACACGCTGTCGAAAGCAAGGGTGAGAGCCTCTTGTGCGGGCAGGCGTCCCTTGGCACCTGTGAGCCGCGATTCTAGGGCAAGAGCCTCAGACCTGCTCAGGCACCAGTTGTTCGACCAGCTTGCGTCCGAACGCCACATCGGGCTGCAAACCATAAAGAATGCGATAGACGATGGGTGCCACCAACTGGTCCAGCATGGCTTCCACATCGGGCGCCTCTTCGCCACGCGCACGGGCCCGGCCCAGCACGATGCCAAGCTGGTCGCGAATGATGTCCACGCAGGCGCAGGTCACCTGGTCTTCCTGGGTTGCCACCAAGGTATCGCGCAGCAAGGTTCGTCCCAGGGGAGAGCCCATTTCCTCGATGTATTGCTCGGTCCAGGCCTGCAGATCGCCATGCAGGCTGCCCGTGTCCGCAGGCTCGGCAATGGGACGGATGCGCTCCAGCGCCACATCGGCCAGCAACTGCGGCAGATCGCCCCAGCGGCGGTACAGCGTGGAAGGCGTCACGCCGGCTTCGGTGGCGATCAGGGGAAAGGTCAGCTCCTCGCGCGGCATGTGCTCCAGCAGTTTCCTCACCGCCTGATGCACGCTGGCCTGTACACGGGAGCTGCGCCCGCCAGGCCGGGATTGGACTGGGTCTTTTGCAATCATGGTCATTAAAGCTAAATATTTGCGTTAACAGCAAACTAACGCAGAATACGCAAACGCAAAAAATTTGCTTTTATGGTAGCGGAGCCTGCTTTTCCATGCCCACATCCTCTGTATCCCTGACTGCGGTGTCCAGCACCCGCAATATGGCTGCTGTCGCCCTGACCCTGGCCAGCTTTCTGGCGGCATCCAGCGCTCCCACGCCCTTGTATCGCCTCTACCAGCAGGCCTGGGGCTTTTCCTCGGGCATGCTGACCCTGATCTTCGCGGTCTATGCCTTCAGTCTGCTCGTCGCCCTGCTCACCATGGGCGCACTGTCCGATTACCTGGGCCGGCGCCCCGTCATTCTTGCCGCCCTGGGACTGGAGGCGGTCTCCATGCTGATGTTCGCCCATGCACAGGATGCGCAGGCTCTGCTCTGGTCGCGTGTGGTGCAGGGCTTTGCCACCGGTATGGCGAGTGCAGCCCTGGGCGCGGCCCTGCTCGATCTGGACCGTGAACGCGGTGCGCTGATCAATACGCTGTCCCCCATGCTGGGTATGGCAGCCGGCGTGTTCGGCGCCAACCAACTGGCCAGCCACGGTCATGACGGGCTGCACCAGGTCTACTGGTGGCTGCTGCTGGTATTTGCGGCATCGGCCTGGGCCATTGCCGTGATGCCTGAAACCGTCAGCCGCCGCAGCGGGGCTGTGGCCTCCATGCGCCCTCGCATCCGCCTTCCCGCGCATATCCGCCCGGCCTTCCTGCGCATGGCACCACTGGACATCGCTGCCTGGGCGCTGGCGGGCTTTTATCTGTCGCTAGGCCCCACCCTGCTGCGCGTGATCACCGGCTCCACCCTGATGGCAGGCCTGGCCGTGTGCATCAACACCCTGAGCGCCGCAGCGGCCATCTGGCTGCTTCGCCACTGGACGGCCCAGCGCATGCTGCGCTTCGGTGGTTCGGTTCTGCCGCTGGGCATCGTGATTCTTCTGCTGGGCGTGGCCAGCCACAGCCTGACGCTGATGGTGGCAGCCTCCATCATTGCCGGTGCGGGCTTTGGCGTGGGCTTTCAAGGGGCGCTGCGCAGCGTGCTGCCGCTGGCCGAGCCGCATGAACGCGGCGGCCTGCTGTCCACCATCTATGTGCTGAGCTATCTGGCCTTCAGCCTGCCTGCCATCGCCGCAGGCCTGCTGACCCAGAGCCTGGGGCTGGTGCCCACCACCTATGGCTATGGTCTGATGCTGATTGTGCTTGGCTTGCTGGCACTGGCTGCCACAAGGCAGAAAGCGGTCACACGGCATGGCGCATAAACTGTGCGTTGCGGTCTTGCTCTACATTGCCTGACTCATTCGTCCCCGACCTCCATCAAAAAAGCCGTGCAGCAAACGCAGCACGGCTTTTTGATCGGCATGACGGCCTCAGGCCTGGATCGACTCGGCAGCCTTCCAGTCTGCGTAGCGGTTCAGAATGCGCTGCACTTGCCCATGGGTCCACTCACCGCCCTTGGCGGCCGCAATGCCCCGCGCATTGAGTTCGGCCGCCATGGCGCGGTGGGTCAGACCTTGTTGCAGCAATTCGGCGAACAGTGCTTCGTGCTGCCTGGCAAAGGCATCGGCTGCCGATTTACGTTTTTCCACCGTGGCGCGGATATTGGCCGCACCGGCCGTGCCCAGCTTGACTCCGCGCTCACGCGCTTCAGCCAGGGCCTTGCGGGTACGGGCGCTGATCTCTGGGTTCACTTCGGTAGATGGCAAATCGGCGGTTTCGGTCATGGCATTACAGGGGGGATATAGCTCAGGGTCTGACCCAGGAACCATAACAGGAACAGCACCACGGGCGCATGAACCAGCAACTGCACAAAGTTGAAGCCGATCAGATCACGCGCCTTGAGGCCCAGCACGCCCAAGAGCGGCAACATGTAGAAGGGGTTGATCAGGTTGGGCAGCGCCTCGGCCGCGTTGTAGATCTGCACGGCCCAGCCCAGGTGGTACTGCAGATCATTGGCCACTTGCATCACATAAGGTGCTTCCACAATCCACTTGCCACCGCCAGAAGGCAGGAAGAAGCCCAGCACGGCCGAGTAGGTGCCCATCAGCAGTGCATAGGTGTCATGCGTGGCAAAGCTGGTGAAGAAGGTGGAGATATGATGGGCAATGCTGGCACCGCCGTCACCCTTGACGTCCGTCATGATGGCCGCAATCGCACCATACAGAGGGAACTGGATCAACACGCCGGTCGTAGTGGGCACGGCACGTGCCACGGCATCGAGAAAGCTGCGGGGGCGCCAGTGCAACAGCGCACCGGCCATGAGAAATAGCAGGTTGTAGGTGTTCAGCCCAGAGATTGCCTGAATGAAAGGCTTGCTCGAGAACTCCTCCACCATCCAGCCCACGGTCAGCGCCACCAGCAAGATGATGAGGATGGGGCTGTATTCCAGCCATTCGCCGGGGCGGCTGGGCTTTTTGACTTCCTGCACGACTTCTGTGCCCAGGTCGACCTGGCATTGGGCCGCATCACGCGCGGTCTTCTCACCGGGTGCCGTCATGTAAGCCACGACGATGGAGATCACCATCAGCACGCCCAGCATTACGCCGGACTGCCACAGAAAGATCGTCTGCGTGAACGGAATCACGCCGGTAATGGCCAGAATGCCGGGAGGCAGGCTTGCAGGGTTGGCCTGCAGCTGCGCCGCCGAAGACGAAATGCCCAGCGCCCACACGGCACCCAGACCCAGATAGACGGCGGCACCGGCGGCACGGTAGTCCATCTTGATGTCGGTGCGGCGTGCCAGTTCCTTGACCAGCAGACCGCCGAACACCAGGCTCAGCCCCCAGTTCAGCAGCGAGGCGCTCAGCGCCACAAACGCCACCCAGGCCACGGCGCCACGGCCGGTCTTAGGCACACGGGCCAGCGCCTTGATGAGTGCAGATGCGGGCTTGGAGCTGGCCACCACATAACCGCCAATCACCACAAAAGCCATTTGCATGGTGAAGGGGATCAGACTCCAGAAGCCCTTGCCGAAGGCCTTGCTGGTTTCCTGCACCGGCGCACCAATGGCAAACGCTGCCAGCACCACGATGAAGATGCCGACCACGGCAAACACCCAGGAATCCGGGAACCACTTCTCCGCCCAGCTGGCGCAGCGCATGGCAAAGCGCGCAGAGCGGGTCTCCTCCATATTGACGTGAGTTGTCATGAGTAAGTGCTTTCTGTCTTTCTTGTAGAAAGCGCGGATTCTCCAAAATGAATCTCGTCAGATTCACGAAAATACGCCCAGGAAAACCCTAGTAAGCAATCTCACGATCAAGGCTGGCACCTGGAAACAGACAGACAGCAAAAAGGCCTGTGCAAGCGGTTTGCACAGGCCTTCTGTGGACTTCAGGCTTCTTCAGAAACCGTTTTTAGAGGCTCACAAGCGCTCAGAGACTCATCAGCCCCCCGTCACTGGCGGAAAAAATGCCACTTCGTCGCCATTGCTGAGCACGGCATCGGCATCGCAGATATCCTGGTTCAGCGCCATGCGCACAGCCTTGCTGGCAGCCAGCACCTGGGCAGCCGCATCGCTGCGGCTCATCAGTTGCTCGCGCAATGCTCCCACGGTGGCTGCCGGGGTCTGCAGGCTTTCGCTGCCCGTACCCAAGGCTTCCCGGATAGAGGCGAAATATCGAATCGTAACGGTCTTCATCTCCAACTCCATCAGGCCATGAGCTCGGTAAACGGGATAAAGCGCACACTGTCGCCCATGGCAATCGTGGTGCCGGCAGGGTTGTCCACCACGCCGTCGCCCCAAGCCGTGGAAGTCAGCACGCCCGAGCTCTGGTTTCTGAACAGCTCCAGTCCGCCACGCTCGTTGTAGCGCACCCGCAAAAACTCTCTGCGCTTGTCGCCCTTTGGCCAGACGAAATCGGCGCGCGCCTCTATGGCTCGCGGCAGCACATGCTGCACGCCCTGCAGACGCAGCAGGAACGGGCGCACCAGCACCTGGAAGGTGACAAAGCTGGAGACCGGGTTGCCCGGCAGACCGATGAAATGCGCAAAGCCCGTGCCGGACTCGCGATTGACGCGGCCATAGGCAAAAGGCTTGCCAGGCTTGATGTTGATCTGCCAGAGGTCCAGCTGACCCAGCTCCTGCACTGCGGGCTTGATATGGTCTTCCTCGCCCACGGAGACGCCGCCGCTGGTGACGATCACGTCGTGGTCCATGGCGGCATCGGCCAGCGCGGCAATCGTGGCCTCGCGGTCATCGGGAACAATGCCCAGATCCGTCACCTCGCAGCCCATGCGCAGCAGCAATGCACGCAGGAAGAAGCGGTTGCTGTTGTAGATGCTGCCCGCTGGCATGTCCTGCGGTGCCACGGTACCGGGCATGACCAGTTCGTCGCCGGTGGAGAACAGGGCCACACGCGGCTTGCGTGCCACCTGCAGGCTGGCAAAGCCCATGCTGGCTGCAAGACCCAGATGGGCCGGAGTGAGGCGGGTACCGGCTTCGATCACGGTGGCGCCCTGCGTGATGTCTTCGCCCGCGCGGCGAATCCACTGCCCAGCCCTGGGCTGGGCCTTGATGCGCACGCGGCCGTCCTCGAGCAATTCGCAGTCCTCCTGCATGACGATGGCATCGGCCCCGGCCGGCACGGGCGCACCCGTGAAGATCCGGGCGACGGAGCCAGCGGCCAGCGCCTCGGGCGAGGTGCCGGCAGGGATGCGCTGCGACACCGGCAGCACCGCAGCGCCGTCGGCACATTCGGCGATGCGCACCGCATAGCCGTCCATGGCCGAGTTGTCCTGAGGCGGCACTTGCAGCGGCGAGACGGCGGCCTGCAGCAGCACGCGGCCATCGGCATCAAAGGTGTCCACCATCTGTGCGCCGGCCTGGGGCTGGGCATGGGCCAGCAGCTCCTGCAGGGCTTCATCCAGAGGCTTGAGCGGCTTGCGAGGCGTCTGTGGTGCTTGCATTGCTGTGTCTTTCCTTAGTTCTTGTATTGCAGAGAGTCCGAATGAGCCAGCAGCCATTGCAGCACAAGCTGGGGCTGGTTCAGATCCAGCACGGGCTGGACGGGCGCTTGCGGCAGGTCATGGGCAGCGTCGGTGGCCACTGCCAGCACCCGAGGGTCATGCGCAAACAGCGGCTCCAGACTTTTGCCTTTATCCAGCCTGTCCTGCTGCCGCCGCCAGACCTCTATCTTGGGCAGCTCGCCATGCTTGAAGCCTTCGACCAGCACCCAGTCCACGCTGGGATCCAGCTGCGCCAGCATATGGTGCACGCTCAGCTGAGCAGGCTGCTCGTATTCGCGCATCAGCGCCATGCGTCTATCGGACGCGAGCAGCACTTCATAAGCGCCAGCCTTGCGGTGACGCCAGCTGTCCTTGCCCTCGCGATCCACATCAAAGTCATGGTGGGCATGCTTGATGACCGAGACCCTGAGTCCGCGCTGCTTCATCAGCATCACCAGCGCCTCGACCAAGGCGGTCTTGCCCGCGCCCGAATATCCGGCAAAGCCTATGACCTTCATCTTGATTTCAATATATTTTTGATAGCTACCAACACTCTATGGGTAAGCGAAAAATACCAATTTTATCCAAAGAAAAAAAGCACCTGTCGCCAAGCCACAGATGCTTTTCAAGCTTAACGCCGCAGGACTTTATCTGCAGTTTTCGGCGATAAAGGCCTTGACCTTGTCCACGTCGGAGGACATGACGACCACACGCTTGGGCAGATCTTCGATGCCGTTGAACTTGGCGGGACGGTCGGGCTGGCGGCCCAACGCTTCTTCGATAGTCGCCGCAAACTTGATGGGCAGAGCGGTTTCCAGCACCAGCATGGGCTCGGCGCCCAGATGCTCTCGCGCGACCTTCACGCCGTCGGCGGTATGGGTGTCGATCATCTGATCAAAGCGCTCGAAGGTGTCCTTGATGGTGGCCAGACGGTCGGCGTGCGTGCTCTTGCCGCTCACAAAACCGTACTTGCCGGCCGCATCCTTGAAGGCGGGATCTGTGCTCAGATCGAACTTACCGGCCTTGGCCACCCCTTCGGCGAACAGCTGCCTGGTGCGCACGCCGTCGCGTCCCACCAGGTCGAACACAAAGCGCTCGAAATTGCTGGCCTTGGAGATGTCCATCGAGGGGCTCGATGTCTCGTAGGTATTGGCCGAGCCTCGCACCTGGTAGACGCCGGTGCGGAAGAACTCGTCCAGCACATCGTTTTCGTTGGTAGCCACCACCAGCTTGGCAATGGGCAGACCCATCTGGCGCGCCACATGGCCCGCGCAGATATTGCCGAAGTTGCCCGAAGGCACGGTGAAGCTCACCTTCTGATCATTGGAGCGGGTGGCTTGCAGATAACCGGCAAAGTAGTAGACCACCTGGGCCAGCAGACGTGCCCAGTTGATGGAGTTGACGGTACCGATCTTGTACTGGGCCTTGAAGGCGTGGTCGTTGGAGACGGCCTTGACGATGTCCTGGCAGTCGTCGAACACGCCTTCGATGGCGATGTTGTGGATGTTCTCGTCCTGCAGGCTGAACATCTGCGCCTGCTGGAAGGGGCTCATGCGACCGTGGGGGCTGGTCATGAAGACGCGCACGCCCTTTTTGCCGCGCATGGCGTATTCGGCCGCACTACCGGTGTCCCCGCTGGTGGCGCCAAGGATATTCAGTTCCTCGTTGCGGCGGGCCAGTTCGTACTCGAACAGATTGCCCAGCAGCTGCATGGCCATGTCCTTGAAGGCCAGCGTGGGGCCGTTGGACAGGGCTTCGATGTGCAGCACGCCGTCCAGTTGACGCACGGGCACGATGGCGTCGCTGCCAAAAACTTCCCTGGTATAGGTCTTGGCACACAGGGCGCGCAGATCTTCGGCCGGAATGTCGTCGATATAGAGCGACAGAATCTCGAAGGCCAGGGCCGCATAGCCCTTGTTGGCCAGCGTCTCGCGCAGCTGGCTCAGCTTGGCATCGTCGATCTGGGGGTACTCGACGGGCAGGTACAGGCCGCCATCGGGAGCCAGGCCTTCGAGCAAAATGTCGCAAAAACGCTTGCGGTCAGCATGGCCGCGGGTGGACAGATACAGCATCTCAAACTCGCCAAAAACTAAAATTCGGAACGGACAGCCAAACGGACAGAAGTCATGCCGCCAAGCCGACCATTATCGGTCAGCAAGCCCGATTTGACTGTGCGCGAATGCAGAGACCGGCCAACGCCATTGCCTCATATCGTGCCGGAAGGGGCTCAGGGCTGGAAATAGCGTTGCGCCCCCGGCTTGATATAGGCCTTCAGCTCCTTGAACGGGACACTGACGCCGCTGCCAAGGCACACACCCATGGCATGGCCTATGCCTGAAATCACAAAGCTCATCTTGTCGGGCTTGTCGAACATCAGCGCCATGTACTGGGGCAGCAGCTCGGTGCACTCCTTGTCATCCTCGGAATGCCGGTTCACGGCCTTGCTCAGAAAACGCGACAGCCGATCACCATACTCCAGCTTGTACTCGCCATATTTCACGTCCTTGAGCAGGCGGGTGAAGTCCATATAGCCGCCCCGCAGCAAGTCCAGCACAAAGGGGTCGTAATGATTGTTGGGGTGCGCGCCACCGCAACCGGTTGAACCGGACTCCACCACACTCATCAAGGCACTTGAGAGGTAGGTCACCTTGATCGACTCGTTATTGAAGTCCCCCAGTGAGCCTGCCGCCGGGCCAGCGTTCTGGTAGATCGAGCCCACACAGGCCAGCGCTTCCAGACTCATGCCCCAGTGGCGCTGCTCCAGAACGGTATTGGTCTGCGCCAGAATTTTGCTATCCGGGTGACGCGTGAGGCGCGGATACCAGAACTTGGTACGCGCATCGCGCACCGGCCTCCAGGCCAGCGTGGGGCTGACCACCACTTCCTTGCCCTGCTCCAGCTTTTGCTCGGCCACTTTCAGGTAGTCGTAGGGCGTGGCCTGTGCCGAGATGGCAACGCCCGATGCAATACCGCTGCCCGCACCTTGCACAATCGCCAACGTCACGGCCTCCACACCGAATGGCGCTATCTTTTCAGGGTCGTACTGCGCAATATGGGTAAGGGCTAGCGGCAGTTTTTTGCCGTGAATATCATCCACCCATTCACCTGCCAAAGCACTGCCTTGCTGGCGCAGTTGCCAAACGATGCGGCGCTGTTGGGAGTCGGTCAACACGGGAGGCTCGCCACCGCTTTCACGCGCCCAGTCGTTATTCAAAGGACGTGCCTCAGACAGCGCATTCAGCGAGCCCCGGAGTGGAATATCCACTCCATGCCGCAGATAGAAATAGCGCCCCTGGCGTTCACCACCCTCACCCGGCTTGCCCAGCTCCATCACCACCGCCGAGCCGCCCAGCGTGCCACGATAGACATCGACGGGCGCCGCTTGCACACCCGCCGCCACCAAAAACAAAAAGGCTGGCGCCATGGGACGCCAGCCTTTGAAGGAGTTTGCAATACCGACACCGCACTGAACAGGGAATAAACCGGTTTGAGTGCGACGGTACATGCTCAAGTCCTTAGTTCAGCTCTTCCTTGCGGATGCGGGTGATGGGAGCCAGCACCGTGGGCAGCCCCTGGATTTCGGCCAGGGCCTTGTCCATATCCCCTTCGCGCGTGTCGTGCGTGAGAATGATCAGGTCGGTCTGGGTCGAGCCTTCGCCGCCCACTTCGTCGGCCTCGCGCTGCAGCACGGCGTCGATGCTGATGCCGGCACCCGCCAGCAGGCCGGTGATCTTGGCCAGCACTCCGGCTTCGTCGGCCACGCGGATGCGCAGGTAGTAGCTGGTCACGACCTCGGCCATGGGCAGCACGGGCAGCTCGCTGCCAGCGGCAGCCAGGCTGCTGCTCTGGAAGGCCAGGGCTGGCACGCGGTGGGCAGGATCGGAGCCGTCCATGCGTGCGATATCCACCAGGTCGGCCACCACGGCGGAAGCGGTGGGCTCGGACCCGGCGCCCTTGCCGTAGTACAGCGTGGTGCCCACGGCATCGCCGTTCACCACCACGGCGTTCATCGCGCCTTCCACATTGGCGATCAGACGCTTGGAAGGCACCAGCGAGGGGTGCACGCGCAGCTCGATACCCTTGTCCGTGCGCTTGGTGATGCCCAGCAGCTTGATGCGGTAGCCCAGTTGCTCGGCGTAGCGGATATCGGCACCGGCCAGCTTGGTGATGCCTTCCACATAGGCCTTGTCGAACTGCACGGGAATGCCGAAGGCAATCGCGCTCATCAGCGTGGCCTTGTGGGCCGCATCCACACCCTCGATGTCGAAGGTGGGATCGGCTTCGGCATAGCCCAGACGCTGCGCTTCCTTGAGCACCACGTCGAAGTCCAGGCCCTTGTCGCGCATTTCGGACAGGATGAAGTTGGTCGTGCCGTTGATGATGCCGGCCACCCACTGGATGGAGTTGGCGGTCAGGCCTTCGCGCAAGGCCTTGATGATGGGAATGCCACCGGCCACGGCAGCTTCATAAGCCACCATCACGCCCTTCTCGGCCGCAGCCTTGAAGATTTCCGTGCCGTGCACTGCCAGCAGGGCCTTGTTGGCGGTCACCACATGCTTGCCGGCCGCGATGGCTTCCAGCACCAGGGCCTTGGCAATGCCGTAGCCGCCGATCAGCTCGACCACCACATCGATATCGGGGTTGGCGATGACTTCACGTGCGTCGCCGACCACCTTGACCTTGTCACCCACCACGCTCTTGGCGCGTTCGGTATCCAAGTCGGCGACCATGGTAATTTCAATGCCGCGACCCGCACGACGGCGAATCTCGTCTTGATTGCGTTCCAGCACATTGAAAGTACCGCTGCCTACGGTGCCAATGCCCAACAGGCCTACTTGGATGGGTTTCATAAGTTCTAAGGTCAAAAAAGCGCTGAAGCGCTTGAAAATCAAGCGCCACCAGCTATCAAAAAGATGAGTTACGCGGCTTTCTCAGCCTTGGCAGGCTTGAGTGCCTTTTCTGCCGGCACTGCCTTGGGCTTGTCCGTGCCATGGCGCTTGCGATACTTCTCGAGGAAGGCTGCCAGCCGGTTGATGGCCTCGCGCAGATCGGCCTCATGCGGCAGGAACACGATGCGGAAGTGATCAGGCTCGGGCCAGTTGAAGCCCGTGCCTTGCACCAGCATGACCTTGGTTTCCTGGAGCACTTCGAGGAAGAATTCCTGGTCGTCCTGGATGGGATAGACGGCGGGATCGAGGCGCGGGAACATGTACAGTGCGCCTTGGGGCTTGACGCAGCTCACGCCGGGAATGGCGTTGATCAGCTCCCAGGCCAGATCGCGCTGCACGCGTAGGCGACCGCCCTCCTGCACCAGGGCGTCGATGCTCTGGTGGCCGCCCAGTGCCGTCTGCACCGCCCATTGGCCTGGCACATTGGCGCACAGGCGCATGTTGGAGAGCATGTTCAGGCCCTCGATGTAATCCTTGGCGGGCTTTTTGTCGCCCGAGATCACCATCCAGCCAGCACGGTAGCCGCAGGAGCGGTAGGCCTTGGAGAGGGAATTGAAGGTGATGGTCAGCACATCGATGGACAGGCTGCCCAGCGGCGTGTGCTTGGCATCCTCGTACAGCACCTTGTCGTAGACCTCGTCCGCGAAGATGACCAGGCCATGCTCGCGCGCCAGCTCCACGATCTGCAGCAGCAGCTCCCTGGAGTACAGCGCACCCGTGGGATTGTTGGGGTTGATGACGACGATGCCCTTGGTGCGCGGCGTGATCTTGGCGCGGATGTCATCCATATTGGGCATCCAGCCATTGGACTCGTCGCACATGTAATGCACGGGCGTGCCGCCGGACAGGCTGGTGGCAGCCGTCCACAGCGGATAGTCGGGCGCAGGCAGCAGCATCTCGTCGCCGTTGTCCAGCAGCGCGTTGGTGGCCAGGCTGATCAGCTCCGAAGCACCGTTGCCCAGATAGATGTCGTCCAGCGTCACGCCCTTGATGCCCTGGCGCTGGGTTTCATGCATCACGGCCTTGCGCGCCGCGAAGATGCCCTTGCTGTCGGAGTAGCCTGCCGAGTTGGGCAGGTTGCGGATCATGTCCTGCTGCACTTCCTCGGGAGCATCGAAGCCGAACACGGCCAGATTGCCGATATTGAGCTTGATGATCTTCTGGCCGTCGTCCTCCATCTTCTTCGCCGCGTCCATGATCGGCCCGCGGATGTCGTAACAGACGTTTGCTAACTTGGCGGATTTTTGAACGGTTTTCATGCGAATCAATGCAAAAGGATTTCAGGCACGCCAGGGCGCATTAAACGCCATGGTGAAACCTATAATTTAAGCACAGTTCCGCGCTGCAGCAATGTCCCCACCCTCTCTGTATGGAGACAGCAGCCATCGCCCCCGTCCAGCGCGCCGATTGCGCACACTCTCCATCATGAAATTTCAGGCAGACAAATCCGATGCGCAAACCATCACCGGCTATGGCCCGGGCTGGATCGCGGTTGACAAGCAAAACCACGAAACCAGTCTGCTGGTCGGGGCCCGCGGCCTGCTGACCGAGTGGAACTGCACCCGCTTCGAAGACCTGACGGCCGAGCATTTCGAGGAACTCGCCAAGCTGGATGCGGAAGTCGTCCTCTTTGGCAGCGGCAGCAAGAACCGCTTTCCACCCGTGGCCTGGCTCAAGCCGCTGATCGCCAAACGCATTGGACTGGAGAGCATGGACACCGCCTCGGCCTGCCGTACCTATAACGTTCTGGCCAGCGAAGGCCGCAACGTGGTCGCAGCCCTGCTGCTAGCATAGACTTCTGAGCTTACATTGAGAGAAATACGTATTTCAGGGTAAAATCGCAGGTTGCGGTTGGGGGCGATCGATTGATAAAAACAAAAATACCACCGACGCCCTCGGCATTTCAACGAACACACCCGAGAGATACAAGCGCATGGCGATCGTTGTCAACAAACCACTCCCAGAATTTGAAGCCAACGCCACCGGCGGCGTCAAGGTGTCCAACACCTCGCACAACGGCCAGATTCTGATCCTGTATTTCTACCCCAAGGACAACACGCCGGGTTGTACCACGGAAGCAATGCAATTCCGCGATAAGTACAAGGATTTCGTGAAGGCTGGCGCCACCGTGTTCGGTGTGTCGCGCGACAACATGAACTCGCACAACGACTTCAAGGAAAAGCTGGAACTGCCGTTCGAGCTGATTGCCGACACCGAAGAAAAGATGTGCCACATGTTTGGCGTGGTCAAGAACAAGATTATGTACGGCAAGAAGGTCAAGGGCATCGAGCGCTCCACCTTCCTGATCGGCGCCGACGGCATCCTGATGCAGGAATGGCGCGGCCTCAAGGTTCCCGGCCATGTGGACGAAGTTCTCAAGGCCGTCAAAAGCCTCAAGACCCAAGACAAGAAGGTGGCCTGAGCCCCGCCCGGGACTGAAAACCTTGCAATCATCTACACGCAAAGTATTTCAAAGTCTTTAAACAAGGCAAAACAGGAAATACTGCTTCAGGCCCTCGGAGCCTATGCATAATGGGGCATGCCTCAGTGCTACGCAGTATTCTCTGTTCACCCCACCAAAGCCGCCTCGGTTTCCAGGCGGCTTTGTGCTTTTTGAATCTTGTTGAGAACGGTTCGTCCACTATGCCCCTGCCCCCCGCACCCGGCCACCGCGCCGCAAAGCTTTCCGCAGAAGCCTTTTCGTCCATCCGCAAGACTGCCAAGCAGACTGCAGAACTTGACGAGGATCTGAACCCCTCCGACGGAGCCGCCCTGAATGCGGCTCCAGAGACCGCGCCCGCGGTCACCAAGCCGCGCCGCAGCACCAGCAAGCCCAACGCAACCGCCAAGCCGCGCAAGACCGCCACAACGGCTGGCGCAGCGCCGACGACAGCAGCACCAGCTGCCGCAGTACCTGCAAAACCCGCCGACGCAGCTGCCAAGCCTGCCCGCCGCGCCCGCAATACGCGCACCGGCCCGACCACGCTGTTCGTGCTGGACACCAATGTGCTGCTGCACGACCCCAGCAGCCTGTTCCGCTTTGAAGAGCACGACATCTTCCTGCCCATGGTGGTACTGGAAGAACTGGACAACCACAAAAAGGGCATGACCGAAGTGGCGCGCAACGGCCGCCAGGTCAGCCGCACCCTGGACTCCTTGGTTGCCTCCCAGCCCGCCGACGGTCTGGAAAAAGGTCTGCCGCTCAATGCCACGGGTCAGCGCAGCGCCACCGGCACACTGTACTTCCAGACCAACCCTCTGGATGCATCCCTGCCCGAGAGCCTGCCACAGGGCAAGGCCGACAACCAGATTCTGGGTGTGGTCGCAGCCCTGCGCGAGCAGCACAAGGATCGCGAAGTCGTGCTGGTGTCCAAGGACATCAATATGCGCGTCAAGGCGCGCGCCCTGGGCCTAGCCGCCGAGGACTACCAGAACGACAAGGTGCTGGAAGACGGCGATCTGCTGTACTCGGGCGCACTGGCCCTGCCCCACGACTTCTGGGCCAAGGCCGGCAAGAATGTGGAGAGCTGGCAGGAAGGTGCCATCACCTACTACCGCGTCAGCGGCGCCATCGTCGACCAGTTGATGATCAACCAGTTCGTCTACTACGAAGCACCAGGCGAGCCCAGCCTCTACATGCGCGTGACCGAAATCCGCGACAAGACGGCCGTGCTCAAGACGCTGCGCGACTTCGGCAATCCCAAGAATGCCGTCTGGGGCGTGTCCACACGCAATCGCGAGCAGAACTTCGCCATGAACCTGCTGGTCAACCCCGAAGTGGACTTTGTCACACTGACAGGCACGGCAGGTACCGGCAAGACCCTGCTGGCCCTGGCCGCCGGCCTGGCCCAGGTACTGGACGAGCGCCGCTACACCGAGATCATCATGACCCGCGCCACGGTGAGCGTGGGCGAGGACATCGGCTTCCTGCCCGGCACGGAAGAGGAAAAAATGGGCCCCTGGATGGGCGCCCTGGATGACAACCTGGAGTTCCTGGCCAAGGGCGACGGCGGCAATGCCGGCGAGTGGGGGCGCGCCGCCACCAACGAGCTGATCCGCAGCCGCATCAAGATCAAGAGCATGAACTTCATGCGCGGTCGCACCTTTCTGAACAAATACGTCATCATCGACGAGGCCCAGAACCTGACGCCCAAGCAGATGAAGACCCTGATCACCCGTGCCGGCCCCGGCACCAAGATCATCTGCATGGGCAATCTGGCCCAGATCGACACGCCCTACCTGACAGAAGGCAGCTCGGGCCTGACCTATGTGGTGGACCGCTTCAAGGGTTGGCCCCATAGCGGCCACATCACCCTGGCGCGCGGCGAACGCTCGCGCCTGGCGGACTTCGCCAGCGAGGTGCTGTAAGTGGCGAGCTGGATCGCTGCATTCAAGCTCGTGCCCTGGGGCGAGGTCATCAAGGCCACGCCTCAGGTGGTGAAGGCCGCCCAGGGCATGCTCAAGAAGAAAGAAGCCCAGGCCGAGGCGCGCGAGCAGGACGCCAGCGCGCAAAGCGCTGCGCAGCGCATCTCGCCACCGGCCTCCGCCGGCGAGCAGGCGCTGCTGCTGATCCAGCAGCAGGAGGAGCGCATCGCCCAGCTCGAGCAATCGCAGCGCCAGTCGCTGGAGATCATCGAGAAGCTGGCCCAGCAAAATGCCCAGATCGTCGCAACCGTGGGCGCGCTGCGCATAGGCGCACAGCGCCTGGCCTGGGCCTGCGGAGTGCTGGGACTGTGCGTGATCGGTCTTGGCGTCTACCTGTTCAGCCGCTAACCCCGCACAGTTGCTCAAAAAACAAAGCCCGCAAGGTCTGTGCCTTGCGGGCTTTTCTTATGTCTTTCAATTTGATAGCTTGCAGCGCTTGATATTCATAGCTTTCATATTCATAGAGTTATGAAATCCACACCCAACAAGCCTTAGCAGCTATGATTTTTAGTATTCGTCCGTGCCGTAGCCCTGCGCCAGGTTCTCGAAACGCGTCTGGTTCTTCTGGAAGAAGAGCTTCACCGTCCCCGTCGGCCCGTTACGCTGCTTGCCGATGATGACCTCGGCAATATTGGGCTCCTTACTCTCTTTGTTGTAGTAGTCGTCGCGGTAGATGAACATGATGATGTCCGCGTCCTGCTCGATGGCGCCCGATTCGCGCAGGTCGGACATCATGGGGCGCTTGTCGGTACGCTGCTCCACCGAGCGGTTGAGCTGGGACAGCGCAATCACCGGGCATTGCAGCTCCTTGGCCAGCATCTTCAAACCCCGCGAGATTTCGCCCAGCTCGGTGGCACGGTTGTCGGAACTGGCGGCAGATCCCGAGCCGCTCATCAGTTGCAGGTAGTCAACCACGATCAGGCCCAGCTTGCCGCACTGGCGCGCCAGACGACGCGCATTGGCACGCAACTCGGTTGGAGACAGGCCCGGCGTTTCGTCGATATGCAGCGACACGGTGCGCAAGCGCTCGATGGCCTCGGTCAGACGCGGCCACTCGTCGTCGCTGAGCTTGCCGGTACGCAGATTGCCCTGATTGACGCGGCCGATGGAGCCGACGATACGAACCGCCAGCTGGGCCGCGCCCATTTCCATGGAGAAGATGGCGACCGGCAAGCCTTCATTGAGCGCCACATGCTCGGCAATATTCACGGCAAACGAGGTCTTGCCCATGGAGGGACGCGCCGCCAGCACCACCATGTCGCCGGCCTGCAGGCCCGATGTCATGCGATCCAGATCGACAAAGCCCGTGGGCACGCCGGTCACATCCATGGGGTTGTCGGCCATCTCCTGGACCCGGTCCAGCAGGTCCACCACCAGCGAATCCAGCGACTGGAAGCCCTGCTTGTTACGCGCCCCCTCCTCGCCAATCGCCATGATCTTCTGCTCGGCTTCGTCGAGGATGCGCTCCACGGTCTTGCCCTGCGGATTGAAGGCATTGGTCGCGATGTCGTCGCTGGCCGTGACCAGCTTGCGCAAGATGGCGCGCTCGCGCACGATTTCCGCATAGCGGCGGATATTGCTGGCACTGGGCACATACTGCGCCAGCTGGTTCAGGTACATCAGGCCGCCGATTTCCTCGGCCTTGCCCATGCCCTGCAGATGCTCATAAACCGTGATCACGTCAGCCGGCTTGCTGGCATTGATCAGCTTGCCGATGGCTTCGTAGATCAGCTTGTGCTCGTGCCGGTAGAAGTCGCCGTCGCCAAGCAGATCACCAACGCGCTCCCAGGCATTGTTGTCCAGCAGCAGACCGCCGAGCACCGAAGATTCCGACTCCATGGAGTGCGGCGGCACACGCAGTTGCGCCACCTGCTGATCGGCAGTGGGAACCGGGGCGAATGCATCATCTTGCAGATCAAGCGGGGGCATTACTGACGACATGAGACTCCTAGAGACAAGTCCTCCATCGTAGCGGGAGGCGGTGGCGACGTCACGGCGGGTGACGATAAAAACGCTGGCGAGACAAACAATTACCAGAAAACAAAAAACCGCCCGAAGGCGGCTTTTTGCCAATTCAGAACAGAGCCTGAATTAGGAGTGGTCGCCGTACACGGAGACGGCCACTTCTGCAGCCACGTCGGTGTGCAGAGCCACCACCACAGTGGCGTCGCCAACGGTCTTGATGGGGCCGTTGGGCATGCGCACTTGCGACTTGTTCACTGCGAAACCGGCCTTGACCAGTTCTTCAGCGATGTCGGCGTTGGTGATGGAACCAAACAGACGACCGTCAACGCCAGCCTTCTGAGTGATCTTCACGTTCACGCCGTTGAGCTTTTCGCTCAGTTCTTGAGCGGCAGCCAGCTTCTCGGCGGCAGCCTTTTCCAGCTCAGCGCGCTTGGCTTCGAATTCAGCCTTGGCAGCAGCTGTTGCACGACGTGCAGCGCCGGAGGGGATCAGGAAGTTACGAGCGTAACCGTCCTTGACCTTGACGATATCGCCCAGGTTACCCAGGTTCACAACCTTTTCGAGCAGAATGATTTGCATAGTCGTGCTCCTTAGATCTTGTGCTGGTCAGAGTAGGGCAGCATAGCCAGGAAGCGAGCGCGCTTGATGGCTGTGTTCAGCTGACGCTGGTAGATGGCGCGCGTGCCGGTCAGGCGTGCGGGCACAATCTTGCCGTTTTCGGCGATGAAGTCACGCAGGGTGTCGACATCCTTGTAGTCGATTTCTTCGACGCCGGCGACTGTGAAGCGGCAGAAACGCTTGCGCTTGAACAGCAGCGACTGGGTGTTGCGCTTAGGACGCTTGTCCTTGTTGAATTTCTTGAACGTGGCCATTGCTGGACCTCTTGAAAATTAATTTTGTTGAATATCCTGAATGTGTAAAACCAGCATCTTGCTATTGCGCGGCGTGGCCAGAAAACCTTGAAAGGTCCATTGGCTACCGGGTGCTTGGCGGGCCAGCTTTTCAGCCAGGGCGCCAAAGGCAACAGCCTTGACAGATGCATTCACGTTGCGCGCACTGCCCAGCTCTTGTTGCTGCGAACTGTGTTCAATTCGCAAATCCAGGGCCGGCAATCCGGCGGGCGTGTAGCGCAAAGCAGCTTGCTCTACGAGAAGGCCCGTCAATACAACGCGGTTTTCCACTCCTTCAGTGTCTGATGCTATTAAGCGTGCTCAGCCTGGTTGGCCTTGCGGGCTTCTTCGCGCTCAACGCTCTTCATCATGGCGGAAGCAGCTGTTTCAGCCTTCTTCTTCTGCACAGTCAGGTGACGCAGCACGGCATCGTTGAACTTGAAGGCGTGTTCCAGTTCAGCCATCACAGCCTGGTCGGCTTCGATGTTCAGGCACAGGTAGTGAGCCTTAGCGAGCTTGTTGATCATGTAAGCCAGCTGACGACGGCCCCAATCTTCTTCGCGATGCACCTTGCCGCCACCAGCGGCAATCATGCCCTTGTAGCGCTCCAGCATCGCGGGAACTTGTTCGCTTTGATCCGGATGGATCAACAAAATGATTTCGTAATGACGCATAACGACTCCTTTTGGGTAAACGCCGCCCACTGCGTCTGTAGCGGTGCGGCAAGGCAAAACGTGAGATTCTAGCCGAGTGGCAGACTATCTGTACACTCTGGGGCCTATAAACCTGCGATTAGCATTGGTCAATCAAGGCGAGATGTCTTGAAATCACAAGTACTCACTCCCCTGGAATGTCCCGCAAATGCTGCCGGCTCACCCCAGCCGATGCGCCCGTCGCCCTTTGTTGGGCGGCACAGGTCTTGAAATAGACCTGGCGGAGCGCATCTGGCAGACAGATTGTCTTAAGTTTTGAGAAACCTTCACCAACTATGACCGAGAACCACAACCCCAACACCATCAACGACGCCAGCCCCGAGGAACTGGAAGCGGCCCTGGCAGCCAATGCGTCGGACGAACTGGGACGTCTGCAGGCCGAGCTGGAAGAACTCAAGGCCAAGAGCGCCGATCTGGCCGACCAATACCTGCGTGCCAAGGCCGACGCCGAAAACATGCGCCGTCGCGCCGAAGAAGAGGTTGCCAAGGCACGCAAGTTCGGCATCGAGAGCTTTGCAGAAAGCCTGCTGCCCGTGATCGACAGCCTGGACGCGGCCCTGGCCATCCAGAACGCCACGCCCGAACAACTGCGCGAAGGCTCGGACGCCACGCTGCGCCAGCTGAATTCGGCCCTGGAGCGCAACAAGGTGCTCGCCATCAATCCCGCTGCGGGCGAGAAGTTCGACCCTCACCACCACCAGGCCATCTCCATGGTTCCCGCCGACCAGCCCGCCAACACCGTGGTTGCCGTGCTGCAAAAGGGCTATGTGATCGCCGACCGAATCCTTCGCCCCGCGCTGGTGACCGTGGCCCAGGGCTGAGCCGGCTAGACACTCAAAAAAACAACCGTCAGGGCAAAAAATAGTAAGTGACGGCTCTTGAAGCCGGCCACTACGCCCACAAGTGACGAATCAAGCAAACATTCAACAGATTACGGAGAGAATTATGGGAAAAATCATCGGTATTGACCTGGGTACCACCAACAGCTGCGTTGCCATCATGGAGGGTAACAACACCCGCGTGATCGAGAACAGCGAAGGTGCCCGCACCACCCCCTCCATCGTTGCCTATCAAGAAGACGGCGAAATCCTGGTCGGCGCATCCGCCAAGCGCCAGGCCGTCACCAACCCCAAGAACACCATCTACGCTGCCAAGCGCCTGATCGGCCGCAAGTTCGCCGAAGCCGAGGTGCAAAAGGACATCGACCTGATGCCCTTCCAGATCGTCAAGGCCGACAACGGCGACGCCTGGGTGCAAGTGCGCGACCAGAAGCTGGCTCCTCCCCAGATCAGCGCCGAAGTGCTGCGCAAGATGAAGAAGACCGCCGAGGACTTCCTGGGCGAAGCCGTGACCGAGGCCGTCATCACCGTGCCCGCCTACTTCAACGACGCACAGCGCCAAGCCACCAAGGACGCCGGCCGCATCGCAGGCCTGGAAGTCAAGCGCATCATCAACGAACCTACCGCTGCTGCCCTGGCCTTCGGCCTGGACAAGGTGGGCAAGGGCGACCGCAAGGTGGCCGTGTATGACCTGGGCGGTGGTACGTTCGACGTCTCCATCATCGAAATCGCCGACGTGGACGGCGAAAAGCAGTTCGAAGTGCTGTCGACCAACGGCGACACCTTCCTGGGCGGCGAAGATTTCGACCAGCGCATCATCAACTACATCATCGACGAGTTCAAGAAGGAACAAGGCGTTGACCTGTCCAAGGACGTGCTGGCCCTGCAGCGCCTGAAGGAAGCTGCCGAAAAGGCCAAGATCGAGCTGTCGAACTCCGCACAGACCGACATCAACCTGCCCTACATCACCGCCGATGCCACAGGCCCCAAGCACCTGAACATCAAGCTGACCCGCGCCAAGCTGGAGTCGCTGGTGGACGATCTGATCGAGCGCACGATTGCACCTTGCCGCACCGCCATCAAGGATGCAGGCATCTCGGTCTCCGACATCCACGACGTGATCCTGGTCGGCGGCATGAGCCGCATGCCCAAGGTGCAGGAAAAGGTCAAGGAATTCTTCGGCAAGGATCCCCGCAAGGATGTGAACCCCGACGAAGCCGTGGCCGTGGGCGCTGCCGTGCAGGGCCAGGTGCTGGGTGGCGAGCGCTCCGACGTGCTGCTGCTGGACGTGACTCCCCTATCTCTGGGTATCGAAACCCTGGGCGGCGTCATGACCAAGATGATCAGCAAGAACACGACCATTCCCACCAAGTTCGCGCAGACCTTCTCCACGGCTGAAGACAACCAGCCTGCCGTGACCATCAAGGTGTTCCAGGGCGAGCGCGAGATCGCCAGCGCCAACAAGATGCTGGGCGAGTTCAACCTGGAAGGCATTCCGCCCGCAGGTCGTGGCGTGCCCCAGATCGAAGTGACCTTCGACATCGACGCCAACGGCATCCTGAACGTGTCCGCCAAGGACAAGGCTTCCGGCAAGGAAAACAAGATCACCATCAAGGCGAACTCCGGCCTGTCGGAAGAAGAAATCCAGAACATGGTCAAGGATGCTGAGCTGAACGCAGCCGACGACAAGAAGAAGCTGGAGCTGGTGACTGCAAAGAACCAGGGCGAAGCCGCTGTTCACAGCGTCAACAAGAGCCTGGCCGAGCATGGCGACAAGCTGGATGCCGCCGAAAAGAGCGCCATCGAAACTGCCGTCAAGGAGCTGGAAGAAGCGCTCAAGGGCGAGGACAAGGACGCCATCGACGCCAAGACAACGGCCCTGATGACGGCCAGCCAGAAGCTGGGCGAGAAGATGTACGCCGACGCACAGGCCGCTGGCGGTGCCGAAGCTGCTGCTGCCGCAGCAGGTGCCTCCGCCGGTGCCGGCGCCTCGGCTGCCGCTGACGACAACGTGGTTGACGCCGAAGTCAAGGAAGTCAAGAAGGACTAAGCGCGGGCAGGTCCTGGCCTCAAACCATTGACCGCTTGCCGCCGCGCCGAGCTCCCTGGAGCTGGCGCGGCGTTCCTGTTCCATCCGACCGAAAACTCACATGTCCAAACGTGACTACTATGAAGTTCTGGGCGTTGCCAAAAGCGCCTCGGACGATGACATCAAGAAGGCCTATCGCAAGCTGGCGATGAAGTTCCACCCTGACCGCAATCAGGGCGAGAAGGCCAAGGAAGCCGAGGAAAAGTTCAAGGAGGTCAAAGAGGCCTACGAGATGCTTTCCGACAGCCAGAAGCGCGCGGCCTACGACCAGTACGGCCATGCCGGCGTGGATCCCAATCGCGGCATGGGCGGCGGCGAGGGCTTTGGCGGCTTTGCCGAGGCCTTTGGCGACATCTTTGGCGATATGTTCAACGGTGGCGGCCGCGGCGGTCGCGGCGGCCGTCAGGTCTACCGCGGCAACGACCTCAGCTATTCCATGGAAATTACCCTGGAAGAGGCTGCCAAGGGCAAGGATGCCCAGATCCGCATTCCAAGCTGGGACAGCTGCGACACCTGCAGCGGCAGCGGCGCCAAGCCCGGCACCAGCACCAAGACCTGCACCACCTGCAACGGCATGGGCACGGTACAGATGCGCCAGGGCTTTTTCAGCGTGCAGCAGACCTGCCCGCACTGCCGCGGCACAGGCAAGATCATCCCCGAGCCCTGCACGTCCTGCGGCGGCCAGGGCAAGGTCAAGCGCCAGAAGACGCTGGAAGTGAAGATTCCCGCCGGCATCGACGACGGCATGCGCATCCGCTCGGCCGGCAACGGAGAGCCCGGCACCAATGGCGGCCCGGCAGGCGACCTCTATATCGAGATTCGCGTCAAGGACCACGACATCTTCGAGCGCGACGGTGACGATCTGCACTGCAATGTGCCCGTGAGCTTCATCACCGCCGCTCTGGGCGGCGAGATCGAAGTGCCCACGCTGCAAGGCAAGGCGGCGATCGACATCCCTGAAGGCACGCAAGCCGGCAAGCAGTTCCGCCTGCGCGGCAAGGGCATCAAGGGCATTCGCTCCAGCTACCCCGGTGATCTGTACTGCCACATCGTGGTGGAGACTCCGGTCAAGCTCACCGAGTACCAGCGCAAGCTGCTTAAGGATCTGGACGAATCGCTCAAGAAGGGTGGCTCCAAGCATTCGCCCAGCGGCGAAAGCTGGACGGACCGCCTGAAGAGTTTCTTCAGCTAGGCCCCTGCACCCCACAAAAAGCCCATCGGCAATGCCTGATGGGCTTTTTTCATGGCGCGCCGATCACTCCTTGGCGGGCTTCCAGTTGCGCACCTCGCGCTGCACCTTCAGCCGTTCTGCGGGGCCCAATGCCTGCTCGGCCGTCTGCATGCGGCTTTGCAGCGAGGGATCCTTGGCATGAGCGATAGCCAGCCAGAAATAGGCCTTGCCCATGTCTTTCTGCACGCCCTGACCGCTGACATACATGGCTGCCAGATTCGACTGCGCCAGGGTGTAGCCCTGCTTGGCGGCACGATCGAACCAGCGCGCCGCCTGGCCTGCATCCTGCGGCACGCCCTGGCCGTTGGCATAGAGAAAACCCAGAGACGACTGAGCTGCCGCATTGCCCTGACCGGCGGACTTCTCCAGCCACCGCGCCGCGCGCGTCAGATCCTGCGGCACCAGCGCGCCTACGGCATAGATCATGCCGGTGTTGTACTGGGCGTCGGCATGGCCTTTCTCGGCCGCCTGTTCAAACCACTGCAGGGCGCCCCGGCCATCCTCCTTGACGCCCCGGCCGCTGGAGAGCATCACTCCCAGGCTGTACTGGCCTGCAGCCTCGCCACTTTTGGCCGAACGCTCGAACCATTGCACGGCCTGCGCATCATCGGCCGCCACGCCGCGCCCCTCGGCATACATCAGACCCAGATTGTTCTGCGCAATGCCGTCGCCCTGCTCTGCCGCCTTGCGGTACCAGTTCACGGCCTGCACTTCGTCCAGAGTCACACCCCGCCCGTTGGCGTAGAGCACTCCCAGGTCGGATTGCGCAGGCGCATAGCCCTGGTCGGCCGACTGGCGATACCAGTGCACGGCCTGTGCCAGGTCCTGATTCACACCCTTGCCAAAGCGGTAGCGCGAGCCCAGCAGATACTGGGCCTTGGCGTCGCCCGTCTGTGCTGCTGCACGCATGGCGGCCAGCTCCTTGGCATCTTCG
Source organism: Comamonas sp. E6 (assembly GCF_001010305.1). Classification (NCBI taxonomy): domain Bacteria; kingdom Pseudomonadati; phylum Pseudomonadota; class Betaproteobacteria; order Burkholderiales; family Comamonadaceae; genus Comamonas; species Comamonas sp. E6. Next base: position 122,496 of record NZ_BBXH01000006.1, on the reverse strand, counting down.
GCCTGATTGTTCCTGGCCTCCGGCGTCCAATGCTCACGACCCAGCGGAGCTGCCGCTGCCGCACCTGCTGCCGCAGCACCAGCGATCGCTGCATTGCGGCCGGTGCGCCCTTTTTTACCGGGCTTGCCGGCGGACTTGGCCGATGAAGATTTGGCAGCACCTGCAGTCGTGCTCTTGGTGGACTTGGACGATTTGGCTGGCGCGGCCGCACTGGATTTGGCCGGGGTCTTGCCTTTGGCCACAGCTGGCAAGGCAGTGCCGCCCAGCGCCAGCGCAGCTGTCAGCAGGCAGAGCTGACCCCAGCAACGGCTGCGGCGCAAGAGGGGCGACCCCGAAGCCATAGCTGGCAACTCGGAAGGCTCACTGTCGGACATCGGATGGTTGGGAACTCTCATGACTCACATTTTTGCAGCGAATAGCGTCGATTCCAGGCTGCTTTACTGACGATTTACTTTGTAAAAAAATACCGGAACTCAGGCAGCTGGAAGACTTCCGCACCTCAGGCCGGATCATGCTTGAACGATTCTGGCATCTAGAGTCTTCGCTATGAAAATGCAAGTACACAAGACTGACAAATGCAACATCGCTTTCCCAGGTCTTGCCCAGTCATCGCAAAGCAAGAAATCACCCATCTCCAAAATTTACCCATCGCCAAGCCAGACATCTCATTCAAAGATGGATACAGCTAGATTAATCGGTAAAAATGCTGAAAACTTCTCGAAACGAGAAGACTTGAGCCTACCCCATGAAGAATTCAGAGCGCAGTTTTGCGCGCCGCATCGATCTCACCTCGCTTCAGCTGTTCGTCGCCGTGTGCGAACTGGGCAGCATTGGCCGCGCCGCTGAACGCGAGTTCATTGCAGCCTCGGCCGTCAGCAAGCGGCTGTCCGACCTGGAAGCGACGGTGGACACCGCCCTGCTCTATCGCCACAGCCGCGGCGTGACGCTGACGCCGGCCGGCGAGAGCCTGCTGCACCATGCGCGCAATGTGCTCTACGGGCTGGAGCGCATGCAGGGCGAGCTCTCCGAATACGCCGACGGCGTGCGCGGCCATGTGCGCATGCACGCCAATATGTCGGCCATCGTGCAGTTTCTGCCCGAAGACCTGGGAGCCTTTGCGCGCGAACACAGCCAGATCAAGATCGATCTGCAGGAGCACCTGAGCCCCGACGTGCTGAGCGCCGTGGCCGAGGGCACAGCCGATATCGGCATCTGCACGCTGGGCAATATCAGGAGCAGCGAAGGCAATCAGGCCACCGTTCAGCTGACCCAGGGCAATGTGCCGCTGCAGTACCGCAGCTATCGCAAAGACCGATTGGTCGTCGTCGTGCCCGAGCGCCATGCCCTGGCCGACCGCGAAAGCGTCGCCTTCACGGAAGTGCTGGAATGGGACATCGTCAGCCTGCATGCCGGCTCCTCGATCAGCCTGGCCATGCGCGCTGCCGCAGCCCAGGCTGGCCACCCGCTGCACCAGCGCATCCAGGTCACCAGCCTGGACGCCATGTGCCGCATGATCGACAACGGCCTGGGACTGGGCCTGCTGCCCGACCGCGCATTCGAGCTGATGCATGGCGTGGGCCATCTGCGCGCCGTGCAGCTCACCGACGACTGGGCGCACCGCGAACTCTGCGTGGTGGCCCGCGACTTCGAAGCGCTGCCGGTGACCACCCGCCTGCTGGTCGATCACCTCTGCCCCGCCAGCGCCAAGGCTTGAAACATCGCATCAAGCCACAACAGAATCTTCCCAACAAACCAACCTCACGAGACCACCATGGGACGCACCCTCTACGACAAGATTTTTGACGAGCACGTCGTTCACACCGAGGAAGACGGCACCTCCGTCCTCTATATCGACCGCCATCTGGTGCACGAAGTCACCAGCCCCCAGGCCTTCGAAGGCCTGCGCATGGCCGGCCGCAAGCTGTGGCGCGTCAGCTCGGTCGTGGCCACGGCCGACCACAACACCCCCACCGACGGCTGGGAACGCGGCTATGACGGCATTGCCGACCCCATCAGCAAGGAACAGATCACCACGCTGAACAGCAATATCGCCGAGTTCGGCTCGGCCGCCTTCTTCCCCTTCATGGACAAGGGCCAGGGCATTGTTCACGTCATGGGCCCCGAGCAAGGCGCGACCCTGCCCGGCATGACCGTGGTCTGCGGCGACAGCCACACCTCCACCCACGGCGCTTTCGGCGCGCTGGCCCACGGCATCGGCACCTCCGAGGTCGAGCATGTGATGGCCACCCAGACTCTGCTGGCCAAGAAGGCCAAGAACATGCTGGTGCAGGTCAACGGCAAGGTCGCGCCCGGCATCACCGCCAAGGACATCGTGCTGGCCATCATCGGCAAGATCGGCACCGCCGGCGGCACGGGCTACACCATAGAGTTTGCCGGCGAAGCCATCCGCGACCTCAGCGTGGAAGGCCGCATGACGGTCTGCAACATGGCCATCGAAGGCGGCGCCCGCGCAGGTCTCGTGGCCGTGGACGACAAGACCATCAACTACATCAAGGGCCGCCCCCTGGCGCCCACGGGTGGCGAATGGGATGCCGCCGTCACTTACTGGAAGACGCTGCATTCCGACGCCGATGCGAAGTTCGACCGCGTGGTGGAGCTGAACGCCGCCGACATCGTGCCGCAGGTGACCTGGGGCACCAGCCCCGAGATGGTGCTGGGCATCGATGCCGCCGTCCCCGATCCCGACAAGGAAAAAGACTCGAACAAGCGCGGCGCCATCGAACGTGCGCTGACCTATATGGCACTGGAACCCGGCAAGCCCATCAACGACATCTTTGTCGATAAGGTGTTCATCGGCTCCTGCACCAACAGCCGCATCGAGGACATGCGCGAAGCCGCCGCCGTGGTCAAGAAGCTGGGCCAGAAGGTCGCCAAGAACATCAAGCTGGCCATGGTCGTGCCCGGCTCCGGTCTGGTCAAGGAACAGGCCGAGCGCGAAGGCCTGGACCAGATCTTCAAGGCCGCCGGCTTTGAATGGCGCGAACCCGGCTGCTCCATGTGCCTGGCTATGAACGCCGACCGCCTGGAGCCCGGCGAGCGCTGCGCATCGACCTCGAACCGCAACTTCGAAGGCCGTCAGGGCGCCGGTGGCCGCACCCACCTCGTCAGCCCCGCCATGGCCGCTGCGGCAGCCATCCACGGCCACTTTGTCGACATCCGTAAATTTGCGTAACCCCCTGAGTCGCTGCGCGTCTTCCCCCAAGGGGGACGACGGCCTTTGCTGCGGGGCGGCCCTTGCTGGCCGTCTCTGATGCAAGACGCGAACGTCGCCAAGACTAAAGATTCTGGAATCACACCATGCAAAAATTCACCGTGCACAAGGGCCTTGTCGCCCCCATGGACCGCGAGAACGTCGACACCGACGCCATCATCCCCAAGCAGTTCCTCAAGTCCATCAAGAAGACCGGCTTCGGCCCCAATCTGTTCGACGAGTGGCGCTATCTGGACCAGCCCGGCCAGCCCGGCGTGCCCGAAGCCGACCGCAAGCCCAATCCCGACTTCGTGCTCAACCAGCCCCGCTTCAAGGGCGCCAGCATCCTGATCGCGCGCAAGAACTTCGGCTGTGGCTCCAGCCGCGAGCACGCGCCCTGGGCCCTGGACCAGTACGGCTTCCGCGCCATCCTGGCCCCCAGCTTTGCCGACATCTTCTTCAACAACAGCTTCAAGAACGGCCTGCTGCCCATCGTGCTGCCCGAGGCCACGATCGACCAGCTGTTCAACGACGTCGCGGCCTTCCCCGGCTACGAGCTGACCATCGACCTGGAGCGCCAGGTGATCCTGAGGCCCCAAGGCGAAGAGATCGCCTTCGACGTCATCGCCTTTCGCAAGTACTGCCTGCTCAACGGCTTCGACGATATCGGCCTGACCATGCGCCATGCCGACAAGATCAAGGCCTTCGAAGCCGAGCGTCTGGCGCAAAAGCCCTGGCTGGCGCATACCTTGATTCAGAAGTAACCCCCTGAGCCGCGTTGCCTAGGCGGCCCCGCGGCTTCCCCCAGAGGGGGACGACGGCCTTTGCCGCGAGGCGGCTCTTGCTGGCCGTCTCTCACTTTGGCCATGTTGGAGGTAAGGTTCTCTGCTGTGCCGGTCTCACTCAGTTGAGGGATGCCCGCCTCTTGAGCCCGAAGTAAAACTATCAATAAATGAGCTGCTTACGATTGTCATCAATAGACTTCGATAAATATTCAATCTGAAATCTATGAATAACGAGCGTAAGCAGCTATCAAATTAATCAAAGGAACATCATGAAGATTGCAGTTTTGCCCGGTGATGGCATCGGTCCCGAAATCGTCGCGGAAGCCGTCAAGGTGCTCGAGGCCCTGAATCTGGGTCTGGAGATGGAAACCGCTCCCGTGGGCGGTGCCGGCTATGAAGCTGCCGGCCACCCCCTGCCTCCTGCCACGCTGAAGCTGGCCCAGGAAGCCGATGCGATCCTGTTCGGTGCCGTGGGCGACTGGAAGTACGACACGCTGGACCGCCCCCTGCGTCCCGAGCAAGCCATTCTGGGCCTGCGCAAGGCCCTGGGTCTGTTCGCCAACTTCCGTCCCGCCATCTGCTACAAGGAACTGACCCATGCTTCCAGCCTCAAGCCCGAGCTGGTGGCAGGTCTGGACATCCTCATCATCCGCGAGCTGACCGGCGATATCTACTTCGGCCAGCCGCGCGGCCGCCGTGTGGCTCCCGACGGCCACTTCCCCGGTGCCGAGGAAGCCTTCGACACCATGCGTTATTCGCGCCCCGAGATCGAGCGCATCGCCCATGTCGCCTTCCAGGCCGCGCAAAAGCGCAGCAAGCGCGTGACCAGCGTGGACAAGGCCAATGTGCTGGAAACCTTCCAGCTCTGGAAGGATGTGGTCAGCGAAGTCGCCAAGCAGTACCCCGACGTGGCCCTGGACCATATGTATGTGGACAACGCCGCCATGCAGCTGGTCAAGGAACCCAAGCGCTTCGACGTGGTGGTGACCGGCAATATGTTCGGCGACATCCTCTCCGACGAAGCCTCGATGCTGACCGGCTCCATCGGCATGCTGCCCAGCGCCAGCCTCAACGACAAGAAACAAGGCCTGTACGAACCCAGCCACGGCTCGGCTCCCGACATCGCCGGCAAGGGCATTGCCAACCCCCTGGCCACCATTCTGTCGGCCGCCATGATGCTGCGCTTCAGCCTGGGCCAGGAAGCCGCCGCCCAGAAGATCGAAGCTGCCGTGCAAAAGGTGCTGGCCGACGGCCTGCGCACTGCCGACATCTACAGCGAAGGCACGACCAAGGTCAGCACCCGTGAAATGGGTGATGCCGTGGTCAAGGCACTGGCAGGAGTCTGAGGTCCGAAAACCGCTGATGCCAGGCCACCGCCGCAAAGCGGTGGCTTTGGGTTTGACGCAAATTTCGGCACCAAACAAAACAAAACGTCAAAAATAAATCATTTATTTCGACGTTATGACTAGAGTTTCAAGCACTTTTAATTCTTCAAGCTTTGGCTCTAGTCGCTAGAATGACAACTCTTATGTTTGCCGCACGCACCTTCGCTCCCGAGACCCTCACACCCGCAAAGCTTGCCGGTGTGAATGCGCGCGCAATCACCATTAAGACGATTACAGGCTGACCCAGCCCGGTTCGTCGCGCGCCCCTTCCGGCCCTGACGAGCCGGACGAATCAGTCTCAAGCTACTGTTTTCAAAACTGAAAGGGCGTTTCAAATGAGCAAGCAATTGGTAGGTTTGGTGGGCTGGCGCGGCATGGTCGGCTCCGTGCTGATGGATCGTATGCAGGCCGAAGGCGACTTCGCGCTGATCGAGCCCGTGTTCTTCTCCACCTCCAATGCAGGTGGCAAGGCCCCGGCCATGGCCACGGTGCACACCGAGCTGAAGGACGCCAACGACATCGCCGAGCTGTCCAAGTGCGACATCATCATCACCTGCCAGGGCGGCGACTACACCAAGGAAGTCTTCCCCAAGATCCGCGCCGCCGGCTGGAACGGCCACTGGATTGACGCAGCCTCCTCGCTGCGCATGGAGAGCGACGCCGTCATCGTGCTCGACCCCGTCAACGACGACCTGATCCAGCAAAAGCTGGCCGCTGGCGGCAAGAACTGGATTGGCGGCAACTGCACCAACTCCATCCTGCTGATGGGTCTGGGCGGTCTGTTCAAGGCCGGTCTGGTGGAATGGGTCTCTTCCATGACCTACCAGGCCGCATCGGGCGGTGGCGCCAACCACATGCGCGAGCTGCTCAAGGGCATGGGCGTGGTGCACGCCGCCGTCGCCGACGAGCTGGCGACTCCTGCTTCGGCGATTCTCGAAATCGACCGCAAGGTGGCCCAGACCATCCGCGAAGATGTGCCCACCGAATTCTTCGGCGCGCCTCTGGCCGGCGGCCTGATCCCCTGGATCGATGTGCAGCTGCCCAACGGCCAGTCCAAGGAAGAATGGAAGGGCCAGGCTGAGGTCAACAAGATTCTCGGCACCGAGGCCGCCATCCCCGTGGACGGCCTGTGCGTGCGCATCGGCGCCATGCGCTGCCACTCCCTGGCCCTGACCCTGAAGCTCAAGAAGGACCTGCCCCTGGAAGAGATCGAGGCCCTGATCAAGGGCGGCAATCCCTGGGTCAAGTTCGTGGCCAACGACCGCGCACTGACCGTCAAGGAGCTGACTCCTGCTGCCACCACCGGCGGTCTGGAAGTGGCCGTCGGTCGTGTGCGCAAGCTCAACATGGGCCCCGAATATGTCTCGGCCTTCGTGATCGGTGACCAGCTGCTGTGGGGCGCTGCCGAGCCGCTGCGTCGCATGCTGCGCATCCTGCTGGCAGCCTGATCCCGTCCACCATCAAGCCTCCGAATGGCTTGATCCAGCACAGCAAAGCGCCAGTCATCCTCGTGATGGCCGGCGCTTTTTTCATGTCCAAGCTCCAGGCTTGGGCGACAATTGCCCGCTTATTCGGGCGAATGCAAACCGTCAGCAAACCTACATTAGGTTTCATCTCGTTGCCAATCGACAACAATTGAGAGCCTTGCCAGCCATGCTTTTGCTCACATTGCAATAGCGTCGTTGACAATGCAAACTGTGTCCGCCGGGCCGAGAGACCTTTGCCGCCTGCTGGAATTTCCAATTTTTATGTGCACCGCAGCCACAAACCCGATCAAGAACAAGAGGGCTGTAGGCTGCACGAATCAAGTCTGAGCCCTATGCAACGCTGGAAACTATCTGCGCTCGCCGCAGCCACCCTCGCACTGTCAAGCCTCCCGGCCACCGATGCATGGGCATTGGCGCTGGGTCGCATCACGGTGCAGTCGGCTCTGGGCGAGCCCTTGCGTGCCGAGGTCGAGATCCCTCAACTCAGCGCTGCCGAGGCCGACAGCCTGCAGGCCGCTATCGCATCGCCAGCTGCATTCCGCGCCCAGGGCATGGAATTCACGGGCACGGCCAACTCGGTACGCGTGCAGGTGCAAAAACGCGCCAACGGCTCGGCCGTGCTCAAGCTCAGCAGCTTTCAGCCGGTCAATGATCCCTTTGTCGACCTGGTGATCGATGCCAACTGGGCATCGGGCAAGTTGCAGCGCAACTACACCTTGCTGCTCGACCCTCCTGCAACGCGCCGCCCTGCTCCTGCGCCCACCACCGCTGCCCAGGCCACGCCTGCCGTGGTGCCTGCGCCTGCGCGTCCCGCTGTGACTGCACGCCCGGCGTCCAGCCCTGTCAACACGGCCGGCCGGGACCTGCGCAATGACCGCGATCAGGACGAAGCTGCAACCAAGCCTCAGCGAAAACGCCAGGCCGGCACTGCAGCACCGGCTGGCAGCAGCGATGAAGTTCGCGTCAGGACAGGCGACACCGCAGGTCGCATTGCTGCAGCGCACAAGCCAGCAGGCGTCTCGCTTGATCAGATGCTGGTCGCCATGCTGCGCAGCAACCCGCAGGCCTTTGTCAATGGCAATATCAACCGCATGCGCAGCGGCGCGGTGATTCAGTTGCCCGATCAGGCGGCCGCCCAGGCCACCTCGGCCAAGGAAGCCCGCCAGATCATGGCGGCCCAGTCTCAGGATTTCAACCAGTTCCGCCGTCAACTGGCTGGCGTGGCACCTGTGGCTCCTGTGGAAGCAGCATCGCGCAGCGCTTCGGGCCAGGTTCAGGCCCATGTCGCAGATGCCAAGGCCAACACCGCAGCCCCCGACAAGCTGACCCTGTCCAAGGGCTCCGTCAAGGGCGTGGCCGCGGATGAGCAAGTGGCCCAGCAAAAACAGGCCGCAGACCAGTCTGCGCGTGCCGATGAGCTCAAACGCAATATGGCCGAGCTGAGCCAGATTGCGGCAGCCACCAAACCTGCAGGTACGGCTGCAGCTCCCGCAGCAGGCACACCGGCTGCAGCTGCACCAGCGGCAAGCCCTGCAGTCACCGTACCCGCGGCCAGCGCCGCCAATGCTGCAGCGCCTGCCCTCGCACCGGCTGCTGATGCGGCTGCAACGTCTGCGCCCCCAGCCACACCCGAGGCGGCTGCAGCCGATGCAGCCAAGCCAGGCGACACCACGCCTGCACCAGCTCCGACCGAAGGCGAACCGGCACAGGCCGCAGCCGAGCCTGCAGCGCCCACACCGGCACCGGTTGCACCTCCCAAGCCTGTTGCAGCACCGGCCCCCATTCCCGAGGAGCCCAGCTTTATCGACAGCCTGATGGAAGACCCGACCATCCCGCTGGCTGGTGCAGCACTGCTGGCCCTGCTTCTGGGCTATGGCGGCTACCGTGTTTCTCAGCGTCGCAAAGCCGCTGCGGCAGGCGCGGACAGCACGCTGGGCGACAGCCAGCTTTCAGCGGACTCCTTCTTCGGCGCCAGCGGCGGCCAGCGCGTGGACACCACGACCAGCAGCAGCCAGATGTCGGGCCAGTCCATGCAGTACTCTCCCAGCCAGCTCGACGCCGGCGATGTGGACCCGCTGGCGGAAGCCGATGTGTACCTGGCTTACGGCCGCGACCTGCAGGCCGAGGAAATCCTCAAGGAAGCGCTGCGCAGCGACCCCAACCGCCTGGTGCTGCACCAGAAGCTGGCTGAAATCTATGCCAAGCGCCATGACCGCATGGCCTACGCATCTGTAGCCAACAACGTCTTTGCCCTGACCCAGGGCAAGGGGCCCGAATGGCAGCGGCTGGCCGATCAGGGCCGTATCCTGGACCCGGAAAATCTGACTTACCAGCTGGGCGGAGCTCCCCAGCCCCAAGCAGGCGCAGCGGCTGCGCCCAACGCCTTCAGCCCCACCGATCCCTCAAGCGCCCTGCAAGGCGGCGTGGCCGCCGCCGTGGGCTTCGGCTCGGCACTGGCTGCAGCACAGGCGGCCGAAGCCGCTGCCAGCCACGAAGGGCCACCCACAGAGCCCGCCGGCATGGACTTCGACATGGATCTGGAGCTGCCGGCGGACCTGCCTGACACCGCAGCCAGCGCAGCGCCTGTGGCCTCCGAACCCGTCTCCTTGCCCAACGAGCAGGATTTCGCGGCACTGGCACAGTGGGACACCCCTGTCACCGCATCCGAGCCAGCACCCGCAGCAGACAATGGCCTGAACCTGAACCTCGACGACCTGGCCTCGTTCAGCCTGCCCGCCACGGCATCTCAAGCCCCGGCCCCCGTCGCAGCTCCCGCGCCTGCCGAGCAAAGCTCCCTGAATGCACTCGAGTTCGACCTCGACAGCTTCACCCTGCCTTCGCAGGCACAGCCCGAGGCCGAGAGCGGACAGGAAACTGCGCCGCTGGAACTGTCTTCCAGCCAGGAGCGCCTGGACACAGAGCAGGACATCGAAGCCCTGACCTTGCAGCAACCGGGTGAAGAGGCCGCCAGCCCTGCCGCCGCCCCTGCGCAAGCCGATGTGACTTTCGACCTCAGCGGCCTGTCGCTGGATCTGGGCACATCCGATATCGCTGCGCCAATCGATGCCGTGCCAGCACCCTCCGAACCCGAAGACCCGCTAGCCACCAAGCTGGCCCTGGCCGAAGAGTTCAATGCCATCGGCGACAGCGACGGAGCGCGTACACTGATCGAGGAAGTGATCGCCGAAGCCCATGGCGATCTCAAGGCCAAGGCTCACAGCCTTCTCTCTCAGATTGGTTGATTGATTTGATGCATTCAGACCCCGCGCCGGGAGCCATGCCATGCGCATAGCTCTTGGCGTCAGCTACAACGGTCAGGCCTATCGCGGCTGGCAAAGCCAACCCGATGGCAACACCGTACAAGACAAACTCGAAGCGGCCCTGGGCCGCTTTGCTGCTCAAGAAGTCTCCACCATCTGCGCCGGTCGCACCGATTCCGGTGTGCACGGCCTGATGCAGGTCGTGCACTTTGACACCGAGTTGCAGCGCGCGCCCAACTCCTGGGTGCGCGGCACCAACACCTTTTTGCCCAAGGACATCGCCGTGCAATGGGCGGCCGAGGTCGCCGACGGCCCGAATGGCTTCCACTCCCGGGCCTGTGCCACTGCACGCCGCTATGCCTATGTGCTGCTGCAGTCGCCCGTGCGCCCCAGCGTCGACCATGGCCGCGTGGGCTGGGTGTTTCAGGCCCTGGATGCGCAGCGCATGCGTGCAGCCGCCGACCTGCTGCTGGGCGAGCATGATTTTTCGTCCTTTCGCGCTGCAGGCTGCCAGGCCAAGAGCCCGATCAAGACCCTGCGCCGCATCGACATCCACTACCGCCCCGCAGGCCAGGCACCCATGCGCGACGGACAGATGGAATGCGGCTACTGGCGTTTCGAGTTCGAGGGCAGCGCTTTTCTGCACCACATGATCCGCAACATCATGGGCTGCCTGATCTACGTGGGTCAGGGCTCCAAGCCCGTGGAATGGATGCAGCAAGTGCTGGAGGCACGCTCGCGCGAAGTGGCCGCCCCCACCTTCTCCCCTGACGGTCTGTACTTTCTCGGCCCCATTTACGATACGCGCTGGGGCCTGCCTGTAGACACCCCCCCGTTTGCCTGGCTGCCCTGAGCGGCCAGCGGCCAACGGCCAACGATTGCTGCAACGTCAGAGATTTGCCATGTCTTCCATTGCCCCCCGCACCCGCATCAAGATCTGCGGCCTGACCCGCGAGCAGGATGTCGACGCTGCAGTGGCCGCCGGTGCCGATGCCGTCGGCTTTGTGCTCTATGCGCCAAGCCCGCGCGCCGTGACGCTGCAACGCGCGGCCGAGCTGGCCCGGCGGCTGCCACCCTTTGTCACACCTGTTTTGCTCTTTGTGAATGAAACAGCTACCAATGTGATAGCTGCTTGCGACCTAATACCTAACGCCTGCGTGCAATTTCATGGTGATGAATCGGCTGCGGATTGCGAGGCCGCCACCCGGGGCGTGCAGCCCTGGTTGCGTGCGGCGCGCATACCCCTTGGAGACGATGCGGGGCAGTTTGACCTCGTAGAATATGCCCAACGTTATTCAAAGGCCCAAGCCATCCTGCTCGACGCCCATGTCGATGGTTATGGTGGCGGCGGCAAGGCATTCAATTGGTCACTTCTGCCAACAAGCGTCGACTCTCACCTCGTTTTGTCTGGTGGACTCACGCCTGCAAACGTGACCGATGGCATCTTGCAAGTGCGCCCTCGCGGGTTGTCTCTGGCCGTTGATGTGAGCTCTGGAGTCGAGGCCGAAGGCCCCGACGGCAAGCCCCTCAAAGGCATCAAGGATGCCCACAAGATTCATCACTTCATTGCTGCCGTACGTGCAGCTGATGCCCAAATTTTGCAGACTGACACATGTTTGAATACCAGTATCCCGACGTCCACGGCCATTTCGGCCGCTACGGCGGCAGCTTCGCCAGCGAAACCCTGACCCACGCGCTCACCGAGCTGCGTGAGGCCTACGCAAAGTATCAGAACGACCCCGAATTCATCGCCGAATTCCAGTCCGAGCTGGCCCACTATGTAGGCCGTCCCTCGCCCGTCTATCACGCCTCGCGCATGAGCCGTGAAATGGGCGGCGCGCAGATCTATCTGAAGCGCGAGGACCTCAACCACACGGGCGCACACAAGATCAACAATGTGATCGGCCAGGCCATGCTCGCCAAGCGCATGGGCAAGCCGCGCATCATTGCCGAGACAGGTGCCGGCCAGCACGGCGTGGCCACGGCCACCATCTGCGCTCGTTACGGCCTCGAATGCATCGTCTACATGGGCGCCGAAGACGTGAAGCGTCAAAGCCCCAATGTCTACCGCATGAAGCTGCTGGGCGCCACCGTGGTGCCCGTGGAATCGGGCTCCAGAACGCTCAAGGATGCGCTCAACGAAGCCATGCGCGACTGGGTGGCCAATGTGGACAACACCTTCTACATCATCGGCACCGTGGCCGGCCCCCATCCCTATCCCATGATGGTGCGCGACTTCCAGAAAGTCATCGGCGACGAGTGCCTGACGCAGATGCCCGAGTTCCTGGGCGCTAACAAGCAGCCCGACGCGGTAGTCGCCTGCGTGGGCGGCGGCAGCAATGCCATGGGCATCTTCTACCCCTATATCCCCTACGAGAACACCCAGCTGTTCGGCGTGGAAGCGGCGGGCGAAGGCCTGGAGTCCGGCAAGCACTCGGCCTCGCTGCAAAAAGGCAGCTCGGGCGTGCTGCACGGCAACCGCACCTTCATCCTGCAGGACGAAAACGGCCAGATCACCGAGACCCACTCGGTGAGCGCCGGCCTGGATTACCCCGGCGTGGGTCCTGAACATGCATGGCTGCAGGAAATCGGCCGTGCCCAGTATGTGGGCATCACCGATCAGGAGGCGCTGGACGCCTTCCACTATCTGTGCCGCGCCGAAGGCATCATCCCGGCTCTCGAGTCCAGCCACGCCGTAGCCTATGCCATGAAGCTGGCCAAGACCATGCGCGCCGACCAGTCGATTCTCGTCAGCCTATCGGGCCGTGGCGACAAGGACATCGGCACCGTGGCCGACCTCTCGGGTGCCGAATATTTCGACCGTCCCTCCATGCGCGGTCTCACCGTCAAGGGCGCTCCCGGACATGATGCAGCCAAGGCTGCCGCAGGGGGCAACAAGTTATGAGCCGAATTACCGCCACTTTCAGCAAGCTCAAGGAAGAAGGCCGCAAGGCCCTGATTCCCTATGTGACTGCAGGCTTTCCATTTGCCGCCATCACCCCCTCCCTCATGCACGGCATGGTGGAAGCCGGTGCCGACGTGATCGAGCTGGGCGTGCCCTTCTCGGACCCCATGGCCGACGGCCCCACCATCCAGCGCGCGGGCGACAAGGCCATCGCCAACGGCGTGGGCCTGAGCCAGGTACTGGCCTATGTGGCCGAGTTCCGCAAAAAGGACCAGACCACGCCCGTGGTGCTGATGGGCTATGCCAACCCCGTGGAACGCTACGACCAGATCCATGGCGAGGATGCCTTCGTCAACCATGCGGCCGCTGCCGGCGTCGACGGCGTGCTGATCGTGGACTATCCGCCAGAGGAATGCGAAGAGTTTGCAGCCAAGCTCAAGGCCCGCGACATGGATCTGATCTTCCTGCTGGCTCCCACCAGCACCGAGGAGCGCATGCAGCAGGTGGCGCGCGTGGCCAGCGGCTATGTCTACTATGTCTCGCTCAAGGGCGTGACCGGTTCGGGCGCTCTGGACACTTCGGCCGTGGAGGCAATGCTGCCGCGCATTCGCCAGCATGTCAGCGTGCCCGTGGGCGTGGGTTTCGGCATTCGCGATGCCCAGACCGCACAGACCGTGGGCCAGGTGGCCGACGCCGTCATCATCGGCAGCCGCATCATTGACCTGCTCGACAACCAGCCCCACGAGAAGATCGTGCCTCTGGCAATAGACTTTCTGCGTGGTGTGCGAAAGGCTCTCGACGCATAATGCAGCCCTGAAATCAGCCACCCCCTGAGCGGCTTCGCTGCTTCCCCCTTGAAGGGGGACGACAGCCTCGCAGCGGGGCGGCCCTTGCTCGCTGTCCCTGACCGGGATTGCGCCAGTGCCTGCGCCGCGCCGCCCTCATGGGTTGCGGGTGGCGCGCAGTGCAGTGGAAACTGAAAAGGAAATAACCATGTCCTGGCTTGAAAAACTTCTGCCTGCAAAAATCCAGCAGACCAATCCGACGGAACGCCACCAGCAGATTCCCGAAGGTCTGTGGATCAAGTGCCCCAGCTGCGAAACCGTTCTGTACAAGACCGATCTGGAAAAGAACCAGAACGTCTGCCCGACCTGCGGCCACCACCACCGCATCGGCGCGCGCGCGCGTCTGAACCATTTCCTCGACGCCGAAGGCCGCTATGAAATCGCTCAGGAAGTCATTCCTGTCGACCCGCTGAAATTCAAGGACAGCCGCAAGTACCCCGAGCGTCTGAAGGAAGCACTGGAGAACACCGGCGAGACCGACGCACTGATCGTCATGGGAGGCTCCGTCAAGAGCATCAATGTGGTCGTGGCCTGCTTCGAGTTCGACTTCATGGGCGGCTCCATGGGTTCCGTGGTCGGTGAACGCTTTGTGCGCGGCGTGGAGACCGCCATCGAGCAGAAAGTGCCTTTCATCTGCTTCACCGCCACCGGTGGTGCCCGCATGCAGGAAGGTCTGCTGTCGCTGATGCAAATGGCCAAGACCAATGCTGCGCTGACACGTCTGGCCAAGAAGGGTCTGCCCTATATCTCCGTGCTGACCGACCCGACCATGGGCGGTGTGTCCGCCGGCTTCGCCTTCGTGGGCGATATCGTGATCGCCGAGCCCAAGGCCCTGATCGGCTTTGCCGGCCCCCGCGTGATCGAAACCACCGTGCGTGTGAAGCTTCCTGAGGGCTTCCAGCGCGCCGAGTTCCTGCAGGAAAAGGGCGCCGTGGACATGATCGTCGACCGCCGCGAGCTGCGTGATCGCGTCTCCAGCTCTCTGGCCATGCTGCAACGCCTGCCTGCGGACGCCGTGGAATAAGCACCGGCCGACCAAAAGCAAAAAGGCTGACGCAGCATTCATCTGCGTCAGCCTTTTTTTGTCAGTTTTAGCACCTCGGAACATCCAAAACACACCACACAGCAGGCTTTGGAATTGACGAGGCTCCGGGCAATACGGCTTTCCCGGCCCGGGCAGCCCCCCTAGCGCACCCCGGCAATCATGGACAGGCCGCTAGCCTGCACATAGTTCAGCACCATCAGCAGCACCTGCAGGCCAATCAGGGCAATCAGCGCCGAAAAGTCCACATTGCCTATCAGGGGCACCACCTTGCGGATAGGAGCCACCAGCGGATCGGCCAGACGCTGCAGCACGCCGTAGATGGGCGAATAGGGCTGCACCCAGGACAGGATGGCGTAGATCAGCAAGATGCCCATCATGCCGGACAGAATGACCTTGATCAGCCCGCACAGCGCCAGCCATGGCAGCGCCAGAACCGAGCCTTTGGCCCCCAGCAGCAGCCAGATCAGCAGCACCTGCACCAGTTGCAGCAGCAAGGCAGCAATAAGACTGGATTTGTCCCAGCGGCCCTTGGCGGGAACGACTTTGCGCAACGGCATGACAATCCAGTCGCTCAGCGCAAAGACCAGTTGTCCCACGGGATTGCCGAACGGCACACGCTGCACCTGCATGTACATGCGCAGCAGGCAGGCCCCGCTGATCAGCCCGACGACGACATCCAGCAGAAACAAAACGATTTCAAACAGCATGTGACCCAATTCAGAAAACAGTGAGCAACTCACCCATTCGTGGGATGATAGCCGGGCACCATGACTGATACACAAAGTCTGCATTCCCTGCCCCTGTTCCCGCTGAACACGGTGCTGTTTCCTGAAGGCCTGCTGAGCCTGCAGGTCTTCGAGGTGCGTTATCTGGACATGATCCGCAAATGCCAGCATGCCGACGCCCCTTTCGGCGTGGTTGCGCTGCAGTCGGGACAGGAGGTACGCAAGGCCGGCGCCCAGACCGAGCGCCTGCACTCGGAGGGCGTGCTCGCCCATATCGCCCGGCTCGACTCTCCCCAGCCCGGGCTTCTGCACCTGCAATGCAAGGGCGTCCAACGCTTTCACATCCAGCGCTGCTGGCAACTGCCGCATGGCCTGTGGGTAGCCGATGTCGCCATGCTGCCCGACGACCCCAAGGTCACTGTCCCCAAGCATTTGATCAGCACCTCCCATGCACTGGCTCAGGCCTTGCTGAACCTGCACAGCCACGACCCCGACCACGCGCAACTGCCCACCCCTACGCAGATGCACGACTGCGCCTGGGTTGCCAATCGCTGGGCCGAGATGCTGCCCCTGCCGGTGCGGGTCAAGCAGCAGCTCATGACACTGGATGCCCCGCTGCTGCGACTGGAGCTGATTGCCGATGTGCTGGAGCAAAGCGGCATTACCGGATCAGGCCCGCAGGAGGAAGCCTGAATTTGGCACCTCCCTTTAACGGCGGTGTAAAAACACTACTTTTTCGACAGCATTCAGCTGGCTTTCTCGGCTGCAGTCTGGGCCATGGAGGCGACATTCCGCAGTTCCTGCGAGCGCTTTGCCCGGTCGCTTACCGCTGACTCGGCAAAAAACTTAAAATCACCGGTTTCGGGCAGCGGCTATCCTTGCCGCGCCCCCATTCCTGGCCTCCAACCGGCGCTTGTCGCTGGCGCTCTCTTTTCATGACTGAACAAAACATCTCTTCTGCGGCAGAAAACACCGCCCCTCAGGACGAAAACAAACTCATCGCCGAGCGCCGCGAAAAACTCAAAGCCCTGCGCGAGTCTTCCAGGGCCAATGGCGGCGTTGCCTTTCCCAACGACTTCAAGCCCGAGCACCGCGCCGCAGCCCTGATCGCCGAGCACAGCGACAAGGATGCCGAAGCCCTGGACGCTGCAGCCGTCGCCGTCAGCGTGGCTGGTCGCATGATGCTCAAGCGTGTGATGGGCAAGGCCAGCTTTGCCACCGTGCAGGACGCCACGGGTCGTATCCAGGCCTATGTCACCCGCGATGCCGTGGGTGAAGAGGTCTACGCCGACTTCAAGAAATGGGATCTGGGCGACATCATCTCCGTCGAAGGTCAGCTGATGAAGACCAAGACCGGCGAGCTGTCGATCAAGGCCACGAAGATCCGCCTGCTCACCAAGAGCCTGCGCCCCATGCCCGACAAGTTCCACGGCATGGCCGACCTGGAGCAGAAGGTGCGCCAGCGCTATGTGGACCTGATGACCGACGAAGAAGCCCGCAAGCGCTTCGTGGCCCGCAGCAAGGCTGTGGCCGGCATCCGCGACTTCATGGTCGAACACGGCTTCCTGGAAGTCGAGACACCCATGCTGCACCCCATCCCCGGCGGTGCCAATGCCAAGCCCTTCATCACCCACCACAATGCGCTGGACCAGGAGATGTACCTGCGCATCGCGCCCGAGCTCTACCTCAAGCGCCTGATTGTCGGTGGCTTCGAGCGCGTGTTCGAGATCAACCGCAACTTCCGTAACGAAGGTATCTCGGTGCGCCACAACCCCGAGTTCACCATGATGGAGTTCTACGCGGCCTACTGGAACTACCAGGATCTGATGGACTACACCGAAAAGCTGATCCGCGACGCGGCCATGAAGGCCGTTGGCACGCTGGAGCTGAGCTATGGCGGCAAGCCCGTGGACCTGGCCAAGCCCTTTGAACGCCTGACCATCCCCGAAGCCATCGTCAAATACACCGAAGCCGGCGACAACGTGGGCAACCGCGAATGGCTGACCAATGCCCTGAAGAAGCTGGGCATGAAGGAAGACAAGGACAAGCTGTCCACCCGCACCCTGGCCAGCCTGCAGGTGCTGTACTTCGAAGAGGTGGTGGAAGAGAAGCTGTGGAACCCCACCTTCATCATGGAACATCCCACCGAGATCTCGCCGCTGGCGCGCGCCAACGACGAGCGCCCCGAAGTGACCGAGCGCTTCGAGCTCTACATCACGGGCCGCGAATTCGGCAACGGCTTCTCCGAGCTCAATGACGCCGAAGACCAGGCTGCCCGCTTCAATGCCCAGGTGGAAGCCAAGGACGGAGGCGATGACGAAGCCATGTACTTCGACCACGACTTTGTGCGCGCCCTGGAATACGGCATGCCCCCCACCGGCGGCTGCGGCATCGGTATTGACCGCTTCATGATGCTGCTGACCGACAGCGCCAGCATCCGTGACGTGATTCTGTTCCCGGCATTGCGCCGCGAGGTCTGAGAAGCGGCTGTGCGCCCGGCTCGGGCGTTGCGGAGCAACATGGCCTGACGGGCCTCTGACGATCCGCGACTGAGACACCAATAGCCACCGGCACAGCCAGATTGCGCACCGGCCATTATTCAAAATAGGCTGTCGCAATACTGGCTGGCTATACTGCTTGACATGCAGATTCCCCAATACTGGGCTCAGGCAAGACTACGTCATCAGACCGGCGTACGCCATGGCGTCACCGTTCAACGCTGGGGCTGGTCCGACAACAGCGAGTCAGATGCCCAGGCTCATGCTCAGCAAAGAGCACAGCAGGCACTGGAGGCAGCTCTCGCTGCCGCAGCCAAGCGCAGCCTGCCCGAAGACTTCGAGCGCATGGAATGGCGCACCGAATACGGGCTGGACGGCGGCACACCCATTCGCGAAGAGGTGCTGGAGCGGCGTGATGAATCCATCATGACGCGCAATAGCTATGGCGCACACTGCCTGAATACAGAGAACGTGGCCATTGCCGATATCGACTTTCCACATCAGAAAAAGCCTGCCCGCTTCCCAGTCATTTCGTCGCTGCTGCTGGCTCTGGCCCTGCCCTGGCTGTGGCTGACCCCGCTGACCTGGAGTCTCGGTGCGGCGATGCTGATGCTGCTGGTGGCCAGCATCGGCCTGGTCTTCTGGTCAGGCCTGAAGCAATGGCTGCATGCCCGCCAGACGCAGCGCAACAATGCCCACCTGCCACCGCCTGTGGATATTGCACTGGCAAAAGTTCGGGCGTTCTCAGCCAGGCACCCGGACTGGGGCTTGCGCGTCTACGAAACGCCCAAAGGACTGCGCGTCATTGTCACCCACACCGCACTCGCCCCCTCCTCGCCCGAGGTCCAGGGGCTGTTCCAGCAACTGGAGGTTGACCCGCTCTACGCCATGCTGTGTAACCAGCAGCAGTGCTTTCGCGCCCGAGTCAGCGGCAAACCATGGCGCATGGGGCTGAACGGTCTGTCGAGCCAGGAAAGGCGCTGGCCCCTGCCTGCCGCCTCTCAGACTGCACGCCAGCAGTGGGTGTCGGTTTATGAAACAAGATCGACGCAGTTCGCGGCCTGCCGCTTTATCGCTCAACTGGGCGCGACGACGCTGTGTTCAGCGGCACAGACTTTCGTCATCTGGCACGATGAACGCAGCAAAGCGCACTCCTCTCTGGCATTGGCCTGAGCATATCCGTGACCATTCACAAAGCCTGTTGCTTAAAACCGGCGTATAAAGTAACAATATATTTCCCAGACCATGCCTGAACTACCGATGAGTCTGACCCTGACCTTCCTCTCATGACAGCTCTGCCATCTTCTGCATCAGCTTTGTCTGCCATCGAATCCAGCGGGGCACGGTTCTCGTCACCCGATTCTGCGACGCCGTTCTCCGTACTGGTCGTCGAGGATCAAGCAGTCATGCGAGCTGCTCTGGTGACGGAACTTCGCCAGGCCGGTGTGACACAGGTGCTGGAAGCCGAAAACGGCCGCACCGCGCTGGCACTGTTTCGCAGCGAAAGACCCGATCTGGTGCTGCTGGACATCCGCCTTCCCGGCGAAGACGGCTATTGGGTCGCGCGTCAGCTGCGCGAGGCCGAGCCCGGCGAGTGGACACCCATCATCTTTCTCTCCGGCCTGGACAACGATCTGGACGTCTGGCGCGGTATTGAGGCGGGCGGCGACGATTACCTGGTCAAACCCGTCAAACCCATTGTGCTGGTCGCCAAGCTGCGCGCCATGCGCCGCCTGCTGGACATGCGCCGTCGCCTAGTCACGGTCTCTGCAGAGCTGCATCTGGCGAATCAAAAGCTCAACGAAATGGTGGAGCTCGATGCGCTCACGGGTCTGGTCAATCGTCGAGGCCTCGATCGCATGCTGCATGCCGAAATTGCTGCGGCAAGGCGCGAGAGCAGGCCGCTGACGCTGATGCTTTGCGACCTCGATCACTTCAAGCACTTCAATGATACCTACGGCCATGTCCAGGGTGACGAATGCCTCAAGCAGGTCGGACGTCTGCTGCGCGAAGTCTGCGTGCGCCCGCGCGACATCGCCGCACGTTATGGCGGTGAAGAGTTTGCCATGATCCTGCCCAATACCCCGCGCTCCGGTTCGATGACGTTCGCACGTGCTCTCGGCCAAATGCTCAAGTTCCTCAAGATTCGCCCGCCAGGAGCCGCCGAGGATATTCCGCTGACCCTCTCCGGCGGGATTACCACCTGCATTCCCGACGAGCACACCAGCGCCGAATCCATGCTGATGCGAGCCGACGAAGCCCTGTATGCCGCCAAGTCTCAAGGGCGCAACCGCTTCTTCAGCTTCGAGATGCAGATGGACACCATAGAGCAGAGACAGATCTAGCAGTCCGCCAAGCAGCGTTGCGGCACTGCCTGCCCATTCGACACTTATCAGCTCCGCTCTCAAGAGACGCTAGGATTGGCGCATTGTCCTGTCAGCCCTTCGGGGCTGACCTCTGCCGTTTTTCTCGAGTGACTGGTTATGCGTCGTCTTCAAATGCACCTGCCCGATTGGATGCAGGACTGGCTTGAAATCCTGATTCCCGGGGTTCAGATCTTTCTCATCATCCTGGTGGCCTGGCTGATCAACTGGCTCATCAAGCGCATCATCTCGCGTGCAGGCAAGGCCTACGACCTGCCTCATGAGTTGCTCATGCCGCTGCGCGGCGTGTTTCGCTGGATCATCATCGCCGCCGCCATACTGGCGATTCTCGAGCGCCTGGGCATGTCGGCCACCGTGCTCTGGACGGCCTTCACCGGCTTTGCCACCGTGGGCGCCGTTGCCTTCTTCGCAGCCTGGAGCGTGCTCTCCAATCTGTTTTGCGCGCTGCTGATCGTCACCGTCGGCCCCTTCCGTCTGGGCGACTATATCGAGGTGCTCGACACTGCCGAGAAGCCTGGAGCCAAGGGCCGCGTGATCGACCTCAATATGCTCTACATCACCTTGCAGGATGACAGCGCACCGGCAGGCATGCCCAATCTGCTGCAGATTCCCAACTCACTAATCTTCCAGCGCGTCATTCGCCGCTGGAAAGGCGGCATGCCGGTGGTGACGGAGAACACGCCGGCCACCAGCCAGGAAGAAGCGTGCGCGGTGGCCATCACGACTCCTGGCGACAGCGCCGCTGCCTCGGGCTGATACCGGCGGATATCGGCTGATACCCGGCCTCCATGCAAAAGGGCTTCCTGAGAAGCCCTTTTTTGATTCCCTCAAGGCAGACGCGGCCTGACCTTGCTGGCAGCCAGCTTGGCATTCACACGGGCTTGCTCTACATCGCTGGCGCGCGCCAGGGCCACGCCCATGCGACGCTTGACAAAGCTCTCGGGCTTGCCAAAAAGGCGCAAATCGGTGCCGTGCACTGCCAGGGCCTGGTCCACTCCATCAAACACCAGGCCTTCTGCATCCTGACCACCGTAAATTACGGCACTGGCACCAGGGTTGCGCAGGCTGGCATCCACAGGCAGACCCAGAATCGCGCGGGCATGTAGTTCGAACTCGCTTTGCCACTGCGTGCACAGCGTCACCAGACCTGTGTCATGGGGACGCGGCGAGACTTCGCTGAACCAGACCTGCTCGCCCTTCACAAACAGTTCCACGCCAAACAGGCCCAGGCCGCCGAGGTCATCGGTAACGGCCTTGGCAATCTGGCGCGATTTCTCGAGTGCGGCTGGGTGCATGGGATGAGGCTGCCAGCTCTCCACATAGTCGCCGGCCTGCTGGATATGGCCCACGGGATCGCAGAAATGGGTTTCGATCTGGCCATCCGCACCCTTGGCGCGCACAGTCAGCTGGGTGATTTCGTAATCGAAGTCGATAAAGCCTTCGACGATCACGCGGCCCTTGGCCACACGGCCGCCGGCCATGGCGTAATCCCAGGCCTTGGCCACATCGGCCGGGCCGTCGATCTTGCTCTGGCCCTTGCCCGAGCTGCTCATCACGGGCTTGACCACACAGGGGTAGCCGATGGCGGGCTGGCCGTCGCTTCCGTCGATCGCGGCTTGCAGCTCGGCCAGCGAGTCGCAGAAACGATAGGGGCTGGTGGGCAGGCCCAGGGTTTCAGCGGCCAGACGGCGAATACCTTCACGGTCCATGGTCAGACGCGCGGCTCGGGCCGTGGGAATGCAGGTGATGATGCCTGCGGCCTCCAGCTCTTCCAGCATGGGCGTGGCAATGGCTTCTATCTCGGGCACGACCAGATCGGGCTTGACTTCTTCGATCAGTGCCTTGAGCTGGGCCGGATCGCTCATGGTGATGGTGCGCGCATGATGGGCCACCTGCTGGCCAGGCGCGTTTTCATAGCGGTCCACGGCAATGGTTTCCACGCCCAGGCGCTGCAGGGCAATCAGCACTTCCTTGCCCAGCTCGCCGCTGCCCAGCAGCATGACTTTGGTGGCATTGGGGGAGAGAGGGGTTCCTAGGGTGGTCATGGTTGCATCCTGCATATAAGGGGGGCCGAGCCCCCGATCATAGGCGAGCAGGCAAGCCTCTCGTGACTGCAGCCTGGCAATTCGGCCGCTTTCAGCGCCGAGCTATGAAACGCATGGCACGGCTGATTGAAGATTCAGTGCGGCATCGGCGAGTAATGCTCGATGCGGCAGGCGCCGCGATTCTTGCATTGCCCGTCCAGATAGCGAAAGCGTACCGTCACGGCAGTACCGGGACTGGGCCACTGCCTGCGCGGCAGCTCGCTTTGATAGTCTGCCGTTTCTGGCCTGAAGCTCAGCGCCGTGCCCGGTTGCGGACATTCGGCATCGCCGCTGGCTTTGGCTTCAAGCACGCGGGTCTGCAGCGCGCGGCCACCGCTTTGCTTTTCTCGCACCTGCACCTTGAGATCGCAGATCTGCCAGTCTGCAGCCTGGGCGGCAGCGGCGCAGGCGGTCAAAGCCGCCGCGATCAGAATTCGGAAAAGAGTCATCTGCCTACCTGCAAGTGAGTGGTGTTCATGGCCCAGCATCTCTACCAAATAGATAGCTTCAATCGCTTCAAGACAAAGGGATTGAAGCCAATATCTTGAAATTTTTCGGTGGGTATCAGTGCGTCAGACCGACAGCCTTGCCGCCACGCTGCGGAATGCTTCCCGCGTCGAATCGCATTTCGGAAGTCCAGACCGCATCGTCCCAGACCCAGGGGCTGCTGGCCTGCTCCAGACCCAGCACATGCACGCCGCTCAGGTCCTTGACGCGTTCCTTGAGCCAGTCGATCTGATCGCTGCGCACAAACACCAGGCAGGCAATCTCCCAGTCGGGCTGCGTGATGCCCAGACCGTGCAGTTGCGACAGCAGCGGGGCATACCATTTCTCGACCCGCTCGTTGAGACGGTTGACCAGCGCCAGCGGATAGCCGGAAGCCGATACCTCGACCACATAGACCTGGCGACGCGCCGGGCGCAATGCCACGAAAGCCGGACATTGCCAGCCATCGGCCACCTCGTACTTGGGGGCCACAAAAGTCTCACCGTTGGCCGTGAGCAGCTGCATCACGGCTTCTTCATGTCGGTCCATGCTGAATTTCTCCGGTGCGCCGAAAGTGCGCGCAGGCTCACACCTTAGCGCAGCTCAGGCCTCGCCAAAGCAAATTCCGATATCGCGCGCCATGGTCAGCAGCGGGCTGTCCAGCGGCACGGTGCGCTGGGTATTGGCCACATCGGCAATCGCCACACTGCCGATGCGGCCGTTCTGCAGCGTGACCATATGGCCCAGCTGGCCGCCCAGCACCAGTTGCGCCGCATGGTGGCCGAACTGCGTGGCCAGTACCCGGTCAAACGGCGTCGGATCGCCGCCGCGCTGCACATGCCCCAGCACCGTGGTGCGCACCTCGCTCTGGAGATGGGGTTGCAGGCGCTCGCGCAGCACATGGCCGACGCCGCCCAGACGCACGGGGTCGGGACTGTGCGCAATCCGCTCGCGCACCGTCAGGCTCTGGCCGCTTTCCTTGGCCCCCTCGCCGATGCAGATGATGGTGTAGCGCTGACGCCGCTCGCGCTCCTGACAGACCTTGATGATGGACTGCAGGTCGTAATCTATCTCGGGCAGCAAAATGATGTCGGCAGCACCGGCGATGCCGGACTCCAGCGCCAGCCAGCCTGCGTGGCGCCCCATCGTCTCCACGATCATCACCCGGTGGTGGCTCATGGCCGTGCTCTCGATGCGGCGCAGGCTTTCGGTCACCGTGGCCACGGCCGTATCGAAGCCGAAGCTGCGCTCGCAGTTGGCAATGTCGTTATCGATGGTCTTGGGCACGCCCACGCATTGCAGTCCCACCTGCGCCAGGCCATGGGCCAGGCTCATGGTGCCGTCGCCGCCGATGGCGACCACCACATCCAGTGCCAGCGCCTGGACATTCCGCCCCACCTGGGCCAGCGTGGCCGCATCGCGCAATGGATTGGCGCTGTTGCTGGTGCCCAGGATCGTGCCGCCGATATGCAGAATGCCGCTGACCTCGTCCCAGCTCAGCGCTCTGACGCGCGGACTGGCATCCATCAGCCCTTCAAAGCCGTCGGCAATGCCCAGTACCTCGCACTGGCCATGGTTGATCAGGGACTTGGTGACCGCACGGATCACCGCATTGAGGCCGGGGCAATCGCCGCCACCGGTCAGCACACCAACGCGCATGGGCTCGCTCTCCAAAGATTCTCGAATGCACATCATCCCACGAGAAAGTCGCTGCCAGAGCCTCCCATGCCTGTACCGTGGTTGAGACTGCTTGTCCCCGAACCTGCCTGCCTCAGCGGCTCCCGGGCAGGTCGGCCTCCCGGATCCCTTGCTGCGGCTGCAGCAGCCAGCGGGCCGTGTGGAACTCCGTCACGCTGTCGCGGTGGGCCACCGAAACCAGTGCCCCGCCTCTGCCCTGCACCAGTTGCACCAGCCGGCTGTAGATCTGCGCTTCGGCGGCATTGTCCAGCGCGCTCGTGGCCTCGTCCGCAAACACCCAGGCCGGACGCTTGAGCAGGACCCGCGCCACGGACAGCCGCTGCTGCTCGCCTCCCGACAGGCTGCTGTTCCAGGCCGCCTGGCTGTCCAGCCGCTCCTGCAGCTGCGGCAATTGCGCTTCGCGCAAGACCTGTTTGAGCTCAGCGTCGCTGTAGCTTGCCGCCGACTCCGGATAGGCCAGGGCATCGCGCAGGCTGCCGTCGGGAAAATAAGGGCGCTGAGGAATGAACATGGCGTCCATAGGCCGCTCCACCCGACCTCGCGCATAGGGCCAGATACCAGCAAACGCTCGCAGCAAGGTGGACTTGCCGCTGCCCGAAGGCCCGCTGATCAGCAACCTCTGGCCAGGGCGTATCTGCAGCCCGGCGTCCGCCACGATGGGGCTTCCTGCGGGCAGGGATACATCGAGATTCCGGGTCTGCAACTGGTTCGAAGCTTCAAGCTGCACGCCGACCGGATGCTCCTCCTGCTCGCGCAGGCTCTCGTCGAAACCGGCCAGGCGCGCAGTCGTGGCCCGCCAGGCAGCGATATCGGAGTAGTTGTTGACGATCCAGCTCAGCGAGTCCTGCACCTGATTGAAGGCCGAGCCTATCTGCATCAGCTGACCCAGCTGGATGGCGCCGCTGAAAAAACGCGGTGCCGCAATGATGAAGGGAAAGACCACGGCCGCCTGGCCGAAGAAATTGGTAAACCAGCCCAGACTCTTCTGCTTCTTGGTCAGATTCAGATAGTTGCCCAGGGCGTCGCCGAAACGCAGGCCGATCTGGGCACCCTCCACGCGCTCGCCACCGTCCAGGGCGATCGCCTCGGCATGCTCGCGCACACGGATCATGTGATGGCGGAAGTTGGCCTCCAGTTGCTGCTGGCGGTTGTTGAGTCGGACCTGTGGTTTGCCGATCCAGAAGGTGATCGCACTGCCGACCAGACAATACAGCACGGCCATCCAGACCATCAAACCGGAAATCTGCAGCTGCCCGCCGCCGAGCAGTGCCGGCAGACCGATATCGACGACGGAACTCAGACTCCAGAGAATGCCGACGAAGCTCACAAAGGTGACGGCCGCATTCAGCAGCCCCATGGAAAGCGACACGGTATAGGTGGTGAACAGATTCAAGTCCTCCTGAATTCGCTGATCGGGGTTGTCGGGGGCCTTGGCATTGCCGTCCACGCCATAGCGCCCCAGCTCCAGCCGGTAGAACGCCTTAGCCGACAGCCAGCGCTGCAACATGTGCTCGGTCAACCAGCGCCGCCAGTTGAGTTGCAGCAACTGCGTCAGATAGAACTTGTAGACCGCGATGACGATATACACCAGGGCCAGCCAGAGAAAGCGCCATAGCTGCTGCCAGAACACCTCGGCCTGCTTGTTCTGCAATGCGTCATAGAACACCCGGTTCCATTCATTGATCTGCACCAGCATGAACACCGCGGCGAGATTGAGGCCCACGATGGCGGCCAGCAGCCCCCAGGCCCGCCATTTCTCCTTGGACTGGAAATAGGGCCGGGTCAGGGTAAAGGCCTGGCGCAGCACGCCCGGCTGGTGTTTGCGGGACTCAGGTCCCAGGCTCTTGGAATTCATGCAGGCTTTCGGTGATTCATGAACCGCTGGCGCTGCGGCGATGCCGCTGCCAGGCTCCTGAGCTCACGCTAAGCCGGTTAACTGAGGCCAGACTTAAATGCCGGCAGCCGCCCTGCCCGGCCTTCGAAAGGCATAAAAAAATCCGCTGCCCTTGCGTCAAAGGCAGCGGATGACGGGGTCGGCCCAGTGCCGCCTAGGGCAACAGATCCAGCGCCTGCAGATAGGCTGGCTGGCGCATCAGATCGTCCCAGGTCTGGGGTTCGGTATCGGGCAGCAGCGAGACACGGCGCGATTCGGAGTCGATATCAGGCACCCAGCGGCCGTCGCGCAGCGCGGCATCCATGCCGTCCAGCAACTCGTCCACATGCTCGCCCAGACCCAGGCTCTGGTTGCACAGCAGCACCATGTCGCAGCCCGCATTCAGGGCCGTCAACGCGGCATCGGTGTAGCTGATGAGTGCGCCGTCGATGCGGCGCGCGCCCTCCATGCTGAGGTCGTCGCTGAAGATGGCTCCGTCATAGCGCAGACGGGCGCGCAGGATGTCCTTGAGCCATTTCTCGCTGAAGCCTGCCGGGCGCTTGTCCACCTTGGGATAGATCACATGGGCCGGCATGACGGCCGTGAGCACGCTGGACAGCCAGGGATAGGGGGCAGCGTCTTCGTCGAGGATGGCCGTCAGGCTGCGCTTGTCGACGGGAATATCCACGTGCGAGTCGGCCTTCACAAAGCCATGGCCGGGAAAATGCTTGCCGCAATTGCCCATGCCGGCCTGCAGCAGACCCTGCATCAGGCTCCTGGCCAGTGTGGCCACCACGCGCGGGTCGCGGTGAAAGCTGCGATCGCCGATGACCGAGGATTCGCCATAGTCCAGGTCCAGCACGGGCGTGAAGCTGAAGTCCACGCCGCAGGCGCGCAGCTCCGTGCCCAGCACATAGCCGGCGGCCGTGGCGGCGTTCATGGCCCGCATGGCACCGCTGCCTTCGCGGTATTTCCGGCCCTTGCCACCGTCATCCATCCACATCTCGCCAAAGGCGCGCATGGGCGGCAGATGCGTGAAGCCATCGGTGCGAAAGCGCTGCACGCGACCGCCCTCGTGGTCCACGCTGATCAGCAGATCGGGCTTGACGGCCTTGATATCGGCACACAGCTGAACCAATGCGCTACGGTCCTGCCAGTTGCGCTTGAAGAGAATGATGCCGCCCACCAGCGGATGGGCCAGGCGCGCGCGGTCCACATCAGTCAGCGATGTGCCGGCAATATCAATGATCAGAGGTGCATGCATGCTCATGATTTATATATTTCTATAGCTTCCAGCGCTTATATATCAAGCACCAGAGGCTAATTTCACTCTTTTCTTTCGACGACACAAAAGCTGGCCGCGTAGTCGGACTCGTCGGTGACGGACAGGTGCGCCGTCAGATTGTTTTTCTCGAACCATTCCTTGAGTTCGCCATGCAGACGAATCGCAGGCTGGCCGCTGGGCAGTTTGATGACTTCGCAATGACGCCAGGTCATGGGCATGACCATGCCCATTCCCACGGCCTTGCTGAACGCCTCCTTGGCCGAGAAGCGCGTGGCCATATAGCGGATGCCGCGTTCGGGCCAGCGCTCGCTGCGTGCCTTCCAGGTCGCCAGCTCGCCATCGGCCAGAATCTTGCGGGCAAAACGCTCGCCATGCTTTTCCAGGCTTGCGCGTATGCGGCGCACATCGCAGATATCGGTGCCGATGCCGTAAATCATCCGTGGCTCCTTATAGAGAAAAAGGCCTCAAACGCTTACCTAAAAAGCGCTGGCAGCTATCTTTTCAGGAATTTTTACCTGCCATGCCGGCGTCGATGCAGGCCTGATAGGCCTTGACGGTCTCGGCATAGCCCAGCTCCAGCGCATCGGCAATCAGCGCATGGCCGATGGAGACTTCGGCCAGACCGGGCACCCGGGCCACAAAGGCGGCCAGATTGTCGCGATTGAGGTCATGGCCGGCATTGATGCCCAGGCCCGCATCCAGCGCGGCCTGCGCGGCCCTGGCATAGGTTTGCAGCTGCTGCTCCTGCTCGGCCTGGCCCCAGTTGGCAGCAAAAGGCTCGGTGTAGAGCTCCACGCGGTCGGCACCTACGGCCTTGGCCGCCGCCATCTGCTCGGGAACGGGGTCCATGAACAAGCTCACGCGCACGCCCAGGGCCTTGCACTCGGCAATCAACGGCTGAAGGCGTTCGGCATCCAGGGGAAAGCTCCAGCCATGGTCGCTGGTGAACTGGTCTTCGCTGTCGGGCACGAAGGTGGCCTGATGCGGACGCGTCTGGCGGATGAAATCCATCAGATTCTGCGTGGGATTGCCCTCGATATTGAACTCGGCGCCAGGCCAGCTCTTGAGCAGATCGTGCAGCTCGAACACATCCTGCGCACGGATATGGCGCTCATCGGGACGCGGGTGGATGGTGATGCCCTGCGCTCCGGCCTCCAGGCAGATCTGCGCCGCACGCGTCACCGAGGGAATGCCCAGATGGCGGGTATTGCGCAGCAGCGCCACCTTGTTGACATTGACCGAAAGCGCGGTGCGAGGGGAGGCAGGGGTATTCATAGCGATTGCAGATCCATCATCAGCTGGCGGGTGCGCAGCATGGTTGAGCCGCAATGGTATTGCAGAAGATGGCGCAATTGCGGCTTCAGGGCCTGGGCCACCTCCGGCTCGGCCAGCGCGTTCAGGGTTCTCGGAAATGGCTGCTCGGCCTGCAGCGCCAGCTCTATGGCCTGCCACTGCTGGCCGCTCAACGCCGCGCGCTCGTAACCGGCGGCCTGGCGCAGGCCGCCGTCGGCCACCAGGGTGTAACGCAAAACACTGTTGAGCTGGCTGAGCGTTGCGCTTTCCTGCCTCAGATCGGGCAGATGGCCGAGTTCGCGCAGCAGCACCAGCTCGAAGGCGCGCAGCACGGGTTCGATGGCCTCGGTCGTACCGCCATGCTGGCCGGCCAGCACGCGCACCACACCGGCATAGATATCGAACAGCGCCGTATAAGGGTCGTCGCGCGCCAGCAGGCGCAGCAGCAGCTCGTTCAGATACATGCCCGACCACAGCGCATCGCCCTGGGGCATGACATGGCCGCCCACCCATTCCGCCCCCTTCAGGCTATGAATCTCGGCATTGCCCTCTGCTCCCAGCGTGTAGCTGAGCTTGAGCGGCTGCAGCGGCAGCAGCACGGGGCGAAAGTTGGAGGTATGGCGCTTGACGCCCTTGGCCGCAAGCGCCACGCGCCCGCGATGACGTGTGAACACCTCCAGAATCAGGCTGGATTCGCTCCAGTCGTACTGGTGCAGGATGTATGCGGGTTCGTCGCCGACGCGTTTGGCGCTAGCCATGACTTGCTCCGTACCACAACAAAAATGTGAATGGGGCGGTTTTGCCGCCGGGCCGCCCCAAGGCAAAACCCGGCCTAAGCCGGGTCAGGGCCCCCTCGGGGGGCAGCGGGCACACGCAGTGAGCGAGCGTGGGGGTCAAAAAGTTTTACTCGTAGCCGAAGGATTTGACCCGGGCCTCATCGTCGGCCCAGCCGGACTTGACCTTGACCCAGACTTCGAGGAACACCTTGGCATTGAGCAGCTTTTCGAGCTCCTGACGGGTTTCGGTGGAGATGCGCTTGAGGCGCTCGCCGCCCTGACCGATCACCATGGCCTTGTGACCGTCGCGCTCGACCACGATGGTGGCTGCAATGCGCATGAAGCGACCGAACTTGGGGCTGGGCTCTTCCTCGAACTTATCGATGACAACTGTCGAGGTATAGGGCAGCTCGTCGCCCGTGAAGCGGAACAGCTTCTCGCGCAGAGTCTCGGAAGCCAGGAATTTCTCGCTGCGGTCGGTCAGTTCGTCCTCGCCGTAGAACCAGGGCTGCTGCGGCAGGTATTTGGCGCAAATGCCATACATGCGCTCGATATCCTTTTTGTTCTTGGCCGACATGGGTACGAACTCGGCAAAAGGATGGCGCTCCTGCATGTCGCGCAGCCAGGGCGCGATCTCGGCGCGGCGACCCACGGTGTCGAGCTTGTTGGCGATCAAGAGCGTGGGAATGCCGGGCTTGAACAGGCTCAGCACCTTGGCATCGGCCAGCGTGAAGCTGCCTGCCTCCACCACGAACAGGATCAGGTCCACATCGCCGATGGCGCCCATCACGGTCTTGTTGAGCGACTTGTTCAGGGCAGTGGAATGCTTGGTCTGGAAACCGGGGGTATCGACAAAGACGAACTGGGTCTCGTCCTTGGTGCGGATGCCGGTGATCCGGTGGCGCGTGGTCTGGGCCTTGCGCGAAGTGATGGAGATCTTCTGGCCCACCAGCGCGTTCATCAGCGTGGACTTGCCCACATTGGGCTTGCCGACGATGGCGATCAGGCCGCAGCGCTGCTCTTCGGGCGCGTAGACGCGGGCCGGAGCCTCCTCTTCCTGGTCGCGGATGGCAGTCGGCGTGCTACCGGGCTTGGCAGCGGCCAGCATGGCGCTGATGTAGTCCAGGCTCGGGTCGCTGATATCGGTAGTAACAGACTTGGGACCTTTTGGGCCCTTGGCTTTTTCTGCACCTGCGGTGCCCGCTATCTTTTTCTTAGCAGCATCGGTCATGGATTTTTGGCTTTCACTTTTTCCAGCAAGGCAGCAGCGGCTGCCTGCTCGCCCATGCGACGGGATGCTCCCGAGCCCTGGGCGCTGATATTCCATTCGGCAATCGTGCACTCGACCTTGAAGGTCTGCTTGTGCGCCGCGCCACTGATTTCCACCACATGGTATTGCGGCAGCTTCATGCGCTTGCCCTGTAGCAATTCCTGCAGTGCGGTCTTGGGGTCTTTGTCGGCCGCACGCATATGGGGGTTGATGTCCACGCCCTCGAAAAGGTGGTGGACGACTTTCTCGCCTGCGGCAAAGCCGGCATCGAGGTAGACGGCACCGATCAGCGCCTCCACGGCATCGGCCAGGATGGAGGGACGCTGCTTGCCACCGGACTTGGCCTCACCTTCGCCCAGACGCAGCAGATCGGGCAGCTGCAACTTCAGCGCAATCTTGTGCAGCGTGCCTTCCTTGACGAGATTGGCGCGAACACGCGAGAGATCGCCTTCGGGCATGGAGGCCAGCTTGACATAGAGCAAGCTGGAGATGGCCAGACTCAGCACCGAGTCGCCCAGAAACTCCAGTCGCTCGTTGTTGTCGGCCGAAAAGCTGCGGTGCGTGATGGCACGCTGCAGCAGCGCCGGGTTGGCAAATTGATGTTGCAGCCTTTGCTGCAGAGCGACTAGAGCAGGTTCCACCTGAAAGGTCTATTTCTTGAAACGGTAAACAAGGTAGGCAGGGCCTGCCAGATGAATCTCACGGGAATACTCGAAGCCCACGACGATCTTGTCGTTGACCTTGGTCACGTTCAGATCGTTGCCGGAGATGGACTTGAAGTCGTCAATGGAGGCCGAACGATCGAAGCTGGCCTTGACTTCGGCAACGGTACTGCCTTCAGCGGCGGCCTTGTTGGCCGCCTTGGTGATGGCCTGGTACTCCAGGAAGACGGGCACCGATTGTGCGCCAATTGCGGCAACCGCCACGATGATGGCCACGAGAAACACCAGACCGATGAAGGACAGACCACGCTGCCTGGAGCGCGATGCCAGATTTTTCATGCTTTTCCCCTCTCAAGCCGGGCATGTTCCTGCCCGTGTATCCCAGAAAAATGACGAAACGATTGCCGATGCTCAGTGGAAACGGCCGATACGGCTCAGATCACCGAAGTTCATCCAGACAAAAAAGGCCTTGCCCACGATGTTCTGGTCCGGCACAAAGCCCCAGTAGCGCGAATCCAGCGAGTTGTCGCGGTTGTCGCCCATCATGAAGTAATAGCCTTCGGGCACCTTGCAGGTCACGCCTTCCACGCTGTAGCGGCAGTTTTCCTTGTACTCGAAGTTGCTCGCCCCCTGGATGAAGGCCGGCACATCGTTGTTGACGATGGAGCGGTGCGGCTGCTCGCCCAGGGTTTCCTCGAACTGCTTGAAGTAACGCATCACGTCACGGTCCAGAAAGTCCGGCAGCTCGCGGGTGGGCAGCTCCTTGCCGTTGATGCTCAGGCGCTTGTTGATATAGGCCACCTCATCGCCGGGCACTCCCACCACACGCTTGATATAGTCCAGCGTGGGCTGGGGGGGGTAGCGGAACACCATCACATCGCCGCGCTGGGGCTTGTTGCCTTCGATGATCTTCTTGTTGATCACGGGCAGGCGGATGCCGTAGGTGAACTTGTTGACCAGGATCAGGTCGCCCACCATCAGCGTCGGAATCATGGAGCCCGAGGGAATCTTGAACGGCTCGAACAGAAAGGAGCGCAGCACGAAGACGATGGCGATCACCGGAAACAGACCGGCGGTCCAATCCAGCCACCAGGGTTGCATGAGAATGCGACCTTTGGCGTCTTCGGAGACTTCGATGTCGGTCTTGGCGATGCCCATGCGGTCCAGCTCGGCGCGGCGCTCGACCGCGGCCTGCTCCAGCGCAGCCGCAGCCGCGCGGCGTCGAGGCCAGAAGTAAAAGCGCTCGGCCAACCAGTACACCCCGGTCACCACTGTTGCCAGAAACAGCAGCAGTGCGAAGTTGCCTTCGATGGAGCCGGTGTACCAGGCCGCGATATAGCCTACAAAGGCCGCCAGGATGGCGGCCGTGATCCACTGCATGACTTGCATCAATCCTCCACTTGCAGAATGGCCAGGAAGGCTTCCTGCGGCACTTCCACCGAACCGATCTGCTTCATACGCTTCTTGCCGGCCTTCTGCTTTTCAAGCAGCTTGCGCTTACGCGTGATGTCGCCGCCATAGCACTTGGCCAGCACGTTCTTGCGCATGGCCTTGACGGTCTCGCGCGCAATGATGTTGGCGCCGATCGCTGCCTGAATGGCCACATCGAACATCTGGCGGCTGATGATCTCGCGCATCTTGGCCACCACGGCACGGCCGCGGTAAACGGACTGCGAGCGGTGCACGATGATGGACAGCGCATCGACCTTTTCGCCATTGAGCAGAATGTCGACCTTCACCACGTCGGAAGCGCGATATTCCTTGAACTCATAGTCCATGGAGGCGTAGCCGCGCGAGACGCTCTTGAGCTTGTCGAAGAAGTCCAGCACGATTTCGCCCAGAGGCATCTCGTAGGTCAGCATGACCTGACGGCCGTGGTATTGCATATTCATCTGCACGCCACGCTTCTGGTTGGCCAGCGTCATCACCGGACCCACATAGTCTTGCGGCATGTAGAGGTGCACGGTCACGATGGGCTCGCGGATCTCCTGGATGCGGCCGATGTCGGGCATCTTGGACGGATTTTCCACGTCGATCAGCTCGCCATCGCCCTTGATCACCTGGTAGACCACGCTGGGGGCCGTGGTGATCAGATCCTGGTCGAACTCACGCTCCAGGCGCTCCTGCACGATTTCCATGTGCAGCAGACCCAGGAAGCCGCAGCGGAAGCCAAAGCCCAGAGCCTGCGAGACTTCGGGCTCGAACTGCAGCGCCGCATCGTTGAGCTGCAGCTTTTCCAGCGCATCACGCAACTGGTCGTATTCAGAGGCTTCGGTGGGGTACAGACCCGCGAAAACCTGGGGCTTGACTTCCTTGAAGCCCGGCAGAGGCTTCTCGGCAGGACCCTGGTTGTTGGGCAGCTTTTTTTCCAGCGTGATGGTGTCGCCCACCTTGGCGGCCTTCAGCTCCTTAATGCCGGCAATGATGTAACCCACCTCGCCGGCCCTGAGCATGTCGCGTGGCTGGTTGGCCGGGGTGAACACGCCGATGTTGTTGGCTTCATAGGCAGCGCCGCTGGCCATCATCTTGAAGCGCTCATTCTTCTTGAGCTCGCCATCGACCACGCGCACCAGCATCACAACGCCCACATAGGGGTCGAACCAGCTGTCCACGATCATGGCACGCAGCGGGCCATCGGGATTGCCCTTGGGGGCCGGCACCTTGGCCACGATGGCTTCCAGGATCTCGTCGATGCCCATGCCGGTCTTGGCCGAGCAGGGAATGGCATCACTGGCATCGATACCGATCACGTCCTCGATCTCGGCCTTGGCGTTCTCGGGATCGGCCTGAGGCAGGTCCATCTTGTTGAGGACAGCGAACACCTCCACGCCCAGGTCCAGCGCGGTGTAGCAGTTGGCCACTGTCTGGGCTTCCACGCCCTGGGAGGCATCGACCACCAGCAGACCGCCTTCGCAGGCCGACAGCGAGCGCGAGACTTCGTAGGAGAAGTCCACGTGGCCAGGGGTGTCGATCAGGTTCAGGTTGTAGACCTTGCCGTCCTTGGCCTTGTACTGCAGGGCGGCGGTCTGGGCCTTGATGGTGATGCCGCGCTCTTTCTCGATGTCCATCGAGTCCAGCACCTGGGCTTCCATGTCGCGGTCGGCAAGGCCTCCGCAGCGCTGGATCAGGCGGTCCGCCAGAGTGGACTTGCCATGGTCAATGTGCGCAATGATGGAGAAATTACGGATGTGATTCATCAACGAGAAAGACAGCTTTGGAATTGAAAAAAGTGGCCTGCAGCAGCAAGAAAAAAGGGCGCGTCCCTCAAGCGGCGCGCCCTTAACCAACAATCTCTGGCAACTGCGATAGTTGGGACTTTATTGTAGGCAAAACTGGCCGCAAGCCAAGACCCAGCAAGGCTTGACAAGTTTCGGTTTGTGATTTTCGAATTCATTTATCCACAAATTACCCACAAACCAGAAAACACCGTTTAGCCATCAGCAGCCGGAGATTGCAAAGGCTTTTGCACCGCTTGAAAACCGCCTGTCAGCGTGATTTTTTGCGTCCAACCACCATGCATTTGCGTGGGATTCTACCCAATGGCATAGGGGCACTGACAGGCTGAGGGCTTGTTGTCATTTCAGATCACGAAATGGCAACAAGCCCATGCAGGCTTTTCGCCACATTTATTTGGCAGGGCGAATCAGCACATACTGCGCCCAGTCACCACGGCGCACCAGCACATTGACGGGTTTGGACTTGTCGGCCTTGGCCCAGGCAGCCTCGAAGCTCTTGAGATCGGAGACTTCCACATTCGCCAATTGCAGAATCACATCGCCTTCACGCAGGCCGGCACGGGCTGCGGCATCCACCGCAGCCGACACGCGCACGCCGCCCTTGATGGCCAGCTCCTTCTTCTGTGCAGACGTCAGCTCGCTCAGCGTCAGGCCCAGAGCCTTGTTCTCCAGCGTACCGGATGGAGTCTTGCCTGCACCACTGTTGCCTGCCTTGGTCTTGGCAGATTCGTCGGAAGGTACTTCGGCAATCACCATGCTCAACTCCTTGAGCTTGCCGCGGCGCAGCACGGTAATGGTGCTCTTGGTGCCGGGCTTGGTATTGCCCACGAGACGCGGCAGATCGGAGACCTTCTCGATGGCCTTGCCATCGAACTTGGTGATCACGTCGCCCGCCTCCACGCCGGCCTTTGCGGCAGGCGAGTCCGGCTCGACGGCCGACACCAGAGCGCCCTCGGGCTTGCCAAGACCGATGGACTCGGCCACATCCTTGGTCACGGGGCCGATCTGCACACCGATACGGCCGCGCGTGACCTTGCCGGTGGCACGCAGCTGATCGCTGACACGGATCGCTTCATCCACGGGAATTGCAAAGCTGATGCCCATGAAGCCGCCCGAGCGCGAGTAGATCTGACTATTGATCCCCACCACCTCGCCGCGCATATTGATCAGCGGGCCGCCCGAGTTGCCGGGATTGATGGCCACATCGGTCTGGATGAAGGGCAGATAGTCGCCGGTATCGCGCTGCTTGGCCGAGACAATGCCGGCTGTGACCGAATTTTCGAGTCCGAAGGGCGAGCCAATCGCCATGACCCACTCGCCCACACGCAGCTTGCTCACATCGCCGATCTTGACTGCGGGGAGCCCTTTGGCATCAATCTTGACGACAGCCACATCGGTGCGCTTGTCCGCGCCGACTATTTTTGCCTTGAACTCGCGCTTGTCGGTCAACGTGACAATGACTTCATCGGCACCATCGACCACATGGGCATTGGTCATCACATAGCCGTCAGCCGTGAGGATGAAGCCCGATCCCACGCCACGTGGCTGCTCTTCCTCGGACTGACCGCCCTTGGGCGAGCGCTGACGCGGTACATTGGGCACGGGAAGGCCGAAGCGGCGGAAGAACTCCAGCATATCTTCATCCATGCCCAGAGCTTCGGCGCTGTTGTTGGAGACCTTCTCCAGTGTACGGATGTTGACCACCGAAGGGCCGACCTGATCGACAAGATCCGTGAAGTCCGGCAGCCCGCGCGCCGTTGCAGCACTTTGGGCATGAGCGGCAGTAATCGGCAGCATGCCTCCTGCAGCCAGGGCCGCGATCGCCATCGAACTGGCAATGGCTGTAGCCGAAACACGGGATTTGAGCGTCATCCAGGATGGTGTGCGCATCGTTTTTATTCCTTGTTCGAGTCGTCGGACAGAACGGGCCGCCAAATCAGACCCATGAGAGAAAACAGGTGAGAGCATTGAAGCGCATTCTGGCAAAAGCCGCCATCAACTGAAAGCGCTCCGGTCCGTGAAATCGGGCGCAGATCAAACAGTATCTGCACCTAACTGATCCTAAATCAATAGCTGCGTACGAAAGCTGCATAAAAGCTTAGGCCTGAAAACCCTGCATTTCAGGCCTAAGACTGCTGTGCGGAGAAGCATCAATGACGGGTAGCCGTGGCAAAGCTTGCATTGCGCAAAAAGCTGGCAGGCATCTGCAGATTGGGCACGCTGCTTTGCTGGGGGTGAGAAGCCAGCAACTCGTCCAGACGCGGATCACGCAGCATCACGGTCTGGCCGTTGGGACCAGCAACTGCCACCACGGTGGAGGACTGGGCTTCCGAGCCCAGAGGCATGGCGGTCTCTTCACCGCCCGAAACGGGCTGGCTCAAGCCCAATGATGCGGCAGGCGCAGCGGCCACTACGACATTCGGGCTGAGAACAGCGAGCTGCGCCCCACCCTGGCGACCGTACAGCCCCCCCGAGCCCGCGATCATGACCCCCCAGCCAACGGCGGCCACGGCAGCAACCGAGGCAAAGCCGGCAGCCATTTTCCAGCGAAAGACCGATGCATTGGCCGCCTGACGTGCAGGCAGGCTGACCACGGTTGCGCCGTTGCCCAGCGCCTGGCCTCGCTCCTCGGCAGCTGTGATCTGCTCCAGACCGCCCAAGCTCAATGAGCTGGCCGCATCTGCGGTCACACCGGGCAGATGAATGCCGCGGATCGGCTCGCGCTCCATATGGGCGCGCACGCCGCTCAAAATATCGTGCTGACTGTGATGAGCCAACTCGGGAGAACGCAGCACATCGCCAATCAGGTGGTACATGGCCCAGGACTGCTGGCCTTCGTCGCTTTCCGCATAGGAGAGCACAGCCTGCATCTGGACCGAGGAAGCCTCGCCATCCACCAGTGCCGACAACTGTTCCTGCTTGATCAGATCGTCATTCATGAAGTTCACCTGCTCGTCTTGCCTGTACTACCAACGCTTTCCACCCTGGCGCTCCAGCAAGGGCTTGACCCTGGCCGAAATCGCCTCGCGTGCCCGAAAGATGCGCGAGCGCACCGTGCCTATGGGACAGTCCATCGCCTGCGCGATTTCCTCATAGCTGAGCCCCTCGATTTCGCGCAGCGTGACCGCCTGGCGCAAATCCTCGGGCAAAGCCTCCATGGCGGCATTGACGGCTTCGGCAATTTCACGCGCCGCCAACACTGTTTCCGGGGTTTCCTGAGTCGTTAGTTCCTGTCTGTGAACAGAAGTTTCATCCTCATCGTCCCCAGTGTGTAACGCGCTCTCGGTCATCACCGGCGAGCGATGCATTTCCATCAAGGCCTTCTTGGCCGTATTGACGGCAATGCGGTACAGCCAGGTGTAGAACTGTGCCTCGCCGCGGAACTGGTGCAAGGCCTTGTAGGCGCGAATGAAGGTTTCCTGCGTGATGTCAGGCACCAGATCGACATCGCGCACCATGCGACCCACCAGACGTTCGATGCGACGCTGGTATTTGATGACCAGCAACTCAAAAGCCCGTGTGTCGCCAGCATTGGCTCGTTCGACCAGAGCCAGATCGCTGTCGGCAGAGGGAGTGGGAAAATCGGGAGGTGTCATGAAAGGCCAAGCGGCGTGCTGCCATAACCGGCGAGGGCCTAGCCCTGCTCTGCCAGCGGCACGATGGAGGAATATACCGCACGCCGCAAGTCTCCCCACTGCTCGGGGCTGTGTCGTTGAGACAGGAAAATCCATAGCAGCTTGCGCCTGCCGCCCTTGGTCCTGAACACCAAAACATCCGAAACACTGATCCAAAGCCAGCTGCCACCGTCAAGTCCCACCGCCAGCCGCACAGGAAGTGACCGAGCGGTTGACAGGTTTTCGGCCTCCAGCAACCAATACTCTCCATTCCAGAGCAGATGTCCTTGCGGCCAGTTGCGCCACTGCTCGCAAAGCAGCACGGCAGCCAGGATCGAGGCCGGTAAAGCCAACAGCACCTGCAACCAGCCCGACTGAACTTGCAGGCACCATGCCAGCAGAGCCATCAGCAAGACCATCCCGGTCAGCAGCAGCAGTCCTCCGGCCCAGCCAGGCCGGACGAAGATATAGGCAACGGCTGGAGCATGGTAGCGGGCACTCATGGGCCGACCATGTGCGAAAAACCGGCTGCCGCAAAGCTAGGGAAAGCACGATCAAGCCGCACATAGAACAAAGCCCGCAAGGCCTGGGCCAGTGCGGGCTTGTGCAGAAGCTGCTCGAAGCGACTTAGACGCGCTTGAAGACCAGGGTACCGTTGGTGCCACCGAAACCGAAGTTGTTCTTCACTGCAACTTCCAGCTTGGCGTCACGCGCCGTGTTGGCGCAATAGTCCAGATCGCACTCGGGATCCTGATTCACCAGATTAATGGTCGGAGGAATCTTCTGGTCGTGCAGTGCCAGCACGGTGAACACGCTCTCGATGCCGCCAGCGCCGCCCAGCAGGTGGCCGGTCATGGACTTGGTCGAGCTGACCACCAGCTTGCTGGCATGCTCGCCCATGGCCGCCTTGATGGCGTTGGACTCATTGATATCGCCCAGCGGGGTCGAGGTGCCGTGCGCATTCAGGTAGTTGACCTGATCCTGGTTCACACCGGCGTTGCGCAGAGCATTGAGCATGGCGCGGCGCGGGCCGTCCATGTTGGGAGCCGTCATGTGACCGGCATCGGCACTCATGCCAAAGCCTGCCAGCTCCGCGTAAATCTTGGCGCCACGGGCCTTGGCGTGTTCGTACTCTTCGAGCACCAGCACACCAGCACCTTCGCCGAGGACAAAGCCGTCACGGTCCTTGTCCCAGGGGCGCGAGGCAGCCTTGGGGTCGTCGTTGCGCGTGGATAGCGCACGCATGGCGGCAAAGCCGCCGACACCCAGAGGCGAAACAGTGGCTTCCGTGCCACCGGCCACGACGATGTCTGCATCGCCGTATTCGATCATGCGTCCTGCTTCGCCGATGCAGTGCAGGCCTGTGGTGCAGGCTGTCACTATCGACAGATTCGGCCCCTTGAAGCCGAAGCGCATGGACACATGCCCCGCCACCATATTGATGATGGAAGCAGGCACGAAGAACGGCGTGATGCGGCGCGGACCGCGGGCAGCCAGTTCTGCGTGGGTGTTCTCGATCAGCGGCAGGCCGCCGATGCCCGAGCCGATCACGCAGGCAATGCGCGTGGCCAGGTCTTCGGACAGGGCTTCGCCTGTGGGCAGGCCTGCGTCTCGAATGGCTTGCTCCGCAGCCGCAATGCCGTAATGAATGAAGCTATCCATGGAGCGCGCATCCTTGGCGCTCATGTACTTCTCCACCTCAAATCCCTTGACCTCACCTGCAATCTTGCAGGAGAAGTTCGACGCATCGAACTTGGTGATGAGGTCAATACCGGACTGGCCGGCCAAAAGATTGGCCCAGGCTTCGCCCACCGTGTTACCCACGGGGGAGATGCAGCCCAGACCGGTCACGACAACGCGACGACGGCTCATGCGTTCAAACCTTTAACTGATCGCTGAAAAAAGACCTTAGGCCTTTTGGTGGGTATTGGCGTAGTCGATGGCGTTTTGCACCGTCGTGATCTTCTCTGCGTCTTCGTCAGGGATCTCGATGCCGAATTCATCTTCCAGGGCCATCACCAGTTCCACTGTGTCCAGGGAGTCAGCGCCCAGGTCAGCCACGAAGGCCTTTTCGTTGGTCACTTGGGACTCTTCAACGCCGAGTTGTTCGGCAATGATTTTTTTGACACGTGCTTCGATATCGCTCATGGTTTCCCTCAGGGGGTTGTGAATGAACCCGCGATTCTAGCCGTTTCGGGAGAAGCCCCTTGGCGGCTGGCCGTCGCGAGGAAACGGCCACTGAACTTGCAAAAGTGTTCAGCTTCTGGCAGCAAGTGCGGCAAACACCGCGCAAACTGCCGAAATTTCTTACATGTACATGCCACCGTTGACGTGCAATTCTTGTCCCGTCACATAGCCAGCACCGGCAGAAGCCAGATAGGCCACGGCATGCGCGATGTCGCTGGGCTGACCCAGATCACCCATGGCGATCTGCGCCTTGAGCGCAGCCTTTTGCGCCTCTGGCAGATCTGCCGTCATGTCCGTGGCGATGAAGCCTGGGGCCACACAGTTCACGGTGATGCCGCGGCTGCCCAACTCCTTGGCCAGAGCACGGGTCATGCCAGCCACGCCAGCCTTGGCTGCAGCGTAGTTGGCCTGACCGGCATTGCCCGAGGCACCGACCACGCTGGTGATGCTGATGATGCGGCCGAAACGCTGCTTCATCATGGGACGAATAGCCGCACGGCTGACTCGGAAAACAGCCTTCAGATTGGTGTCGGTGACGGCATCCCAATCGTCATCCTTCATGCGCATCGCCAGGGTATCGCGGGTAATACCTGCGTTGTTGACCAGCACATGGAGGCCGCCGTCATTCTTGACGATGGAGTCGATCAGGGCATCCACGGCAGCGCCGTCGGTCACGTTCAGCGTGACACCACGGCCACCGAAGGCGGACAGAGCCTGGCTGATCTTTTCAGCACCAGCATCCGATGTGGCCGTGCCAATCACTTGATAGCCCTTGGAGGCCAGCTCCTGCGCGATGGCGGCACCAATGCCACGGGTGGCACCGGTGACCAGGGCAACCTGGGGCTTGGTCTGGTTATCAGTCATGCGAGCAATTCTTTCACGTCAGCCAGGGTGGCTGTATCAAACAGGGGAACACCCGTCAGGTCGGCGTCAATACGCTTGACCATGCCGGCCAGCACCTTGCCGGGTCCACATTCCACGATATGGGTCACGCCGCGAGCCTTGATGGCCTGCACGCACTCCACCCAGCGCACCGGACCAAAGGCCTGACGATACAGGGCATCGCGAATCGCATCAGCGTCCGTCTGGACGGTGACGTCGATATTGTTGATGACGGGAATCAGGGGAGTAGCCAGCGTCAGCTCGGCCAGCGCGGCCTTGAGCTTTTCTGCAGCAGGCTTCATCAGGCTGGAGTGGAAAGGTGCGGAGACCGGCAGAGGCAGGGCGCGCTTGGCGCCAGCAGCCTTGACCGCTTCACAGGCCTTCTCCACGGCCAGCTTGCTGCCGGCGATCACGGTCTGACCGGGATCGTTGAAGTTCACGGCTTCCACCACTTCGGCACCGCCCAGCTGGGCCGTCACTTCGGCGCAGACCGCCTTGACCTTTTCGGCATCCAGGGCCAGCACGGCCGCCATGCCACCCGTGCCAACGGGCACGGCATCCTGCATGGCTGCGGCACGCAGACGCACCAGCGGAGCTGTCTGAGCCAGCGTCAGCACGCCGGAAGCGACCAGCGCCGAGTATTCACCCAGGGAGTGACCGGCCACGGCATCTGGCAGTGCACCGCCTTCTGCCTGCCAGACACGCCAGGCCGCAACACCGGCAACCAGCATCACGGGCTGGGTATTGGTGGTCAGCGCCAGAGCTTCCTTGGGGCCTTGCTTGATCAGCAGACCCACATCCTCGCCCAGAGCCTCGGAGGCTTCGGCCACGGTCTGAGCCACGACGGGATGATCCCCCCAGCCATCCAGCATGCCCACGGACTGCGAACCCTGGCCAGGAAATACAAATGCGAATTTCTTCATATTTCTTAGTATAAAAATTGCCTGAAACGCTTATTTATATTGCGTCTACAGCTACATCTTGAGGAGCACCGCACCCCAGGTGAAGCCACCGCCTACCCCTTCGAGCAGCACGGTCTGGCCTTTTTTGACCTGTCCGCTGCGCACGCCGTGATCGAGTGCCAGAGGAATCGAAGCCGCCGAGGTGTTGCCATGCTGATCGACGGTCACCACCACCTTGTCCATGGACAGCTTGAGCTTGCGCGCCGTGCTTTGCATGATGCGGATATTGGCCTGGTGCGGGATCAGCCAATCGATGTCGGCATCCGTCAGACCCGCTTTATCCAGCGCGGAGCGAGCCGCCTTGTCCAGCACGCTCACCGCCAGCTTGAAGACAGCCTGACCGTCCATCTTGAGCAAGGGGTCGCCCAGCACATTGCCGCCGGAGACATTGCCCGGCACGCAGAGAATGCCCACATGGCTGCCATCGGCATGCAGCTCGGTAGCCAGAATGCCAGGCTCGTCGGAAGCCTCCAGCACCACGGCGCCTGCGCCATCACCGAACAGCACGCAGGTCGTGCGGTCGTTGAAATCCAGGATACGGCTGAAGACTTCGGAGCCCACCACCAGCACGCGCTTGGCAGCGCCGGTCTGGATCATGGAATCGGCCACCGTCAGGGCATAGACGAAACCGCTGCACACGGCCTGCACATCGAAGGCCGGGCAGCCATTGCTGATGCCCAGCTTGTGCTGCAGGATGGCGGCCGTCGAGGGAAACACCATGTCCGGAGTGGACGTGGCGACAATGATCAGATCGATGTCCGAAGCCTCGATGCCTGCGGCCTCGATGGCCTTGCGGCTGGCCTCAAGAGCCAGGTCGCTGCTGGTCACATCGGGCTCGGCGAAGTGGCGGGCACGAATGCCCGTGCGTTCGACGATCCACTCGTCCGAGGTTTCCAGGCCGCGCTGAGCCAGCTCGGCTGCGAGGTCGTTATTGGTCAGGCGGCGGGGCGGCAGGTAACTGCCGGTGCCAATGATGCGTGCGTAGCGTCTCATGTCTTCTATCAGGGCGCCGAAGTTCCAGATTCCGTCTGCGCTGCCAGCAGCAAAGGTGCGGCAGCAGCAATACGGCTGCGGACACGGTCAAGCAGGTTGTTGCGTGCCGCATCATACGCGCGGTTCAAAGCATGCTCGAATGCCATTGCATCAGCCGAGCCATGGCTTTTGAAGACCAGCCCTCGCAGACCCAGCAACGCAGCGCCGTTGTAACGACGGTGATCAACACGCTTCATCAGCGCAGATAGCACCGGATAAGCAATGATGGCAGCCATCTTGGTGAAGATGTTGCGCTTGAACTCTTCCTTGAGAATCCCCGAAATCATCGAGGCTACCCCCTCGGTGGTCTTGAGTGCAACGTTACCAACGAAACCATCGCACACGACAATGTCCACCACACCCTTGAAGGTGTCGTTGCCTTCCACATTTCCGTAGAAGTTGAGATTGCCCGCATCGCCTGCAGCGCGCAGCAACTCGCCGGCGCGCTTGATGACTTCACTGCCCTTGATCAGCTCTTCGCCGATATTGAGCAGACCGACGCTGGGCGCCTCGGTGTTCTTGAGTGCTGACACCAGGGCCGAGCCCATGACCGC
This sequence comes from Comamonas sp. E6, assembly GCF_001010305.1. Classification (NCBI taxonomy): domain Bacteria; kingdom Pseudomonadati; phylum Pseudomonadota; class Betaproteobacteria; order Burkholderiales; family Comamonadaceae; genus Comamonas; species Comamonas sp. E6. Next base: position 78,072 of record NZ_BBXH01000006.1, on the reverse strand, counting down.
AAACTGCAGCAGATGCTCTGCCGTGCAGTCCACATTGGCCCCCAGGTCCAGCATGGTGGTGTCACTGCCCTTGGCATTGGGCAAGCCGAAGGCAATCGCGGGACGATCGATGCCATCCAGAGTCTTGAGCAGATAGCGCGAGATCGCCATCAGCGCCCCGGTATTGCCGGCGGACACAGCCGCCTGAGCCGCTCCATTCTTGACCTGCTGCACGGCCACGCGCATGGACGAGTCCTTTTTCTTGCGCAGAGCTATTTCCACGGGATCATCCATGCTCACCACCTCCGTGGCGGGAACAATGGTCACGCGCTCATGCTTGAAGCCGGCCAACTCCTCGGCCTTGCCGACCAGCAGCAGATGCGCATCGGGGTGTGAATTCAAAAACTGACGGCACGCGGCCAGCGTGACGCGGGGGCCATGATCGCCCCCCATGCAGTCAACAGCCAAATTAATCATGGGCGACTGACAAATCCAATTAGGCTTGGGATGATGAATTGAAGGATCCGAGGACCACAACAGAAGCTATTTGCAAAACCAGCATTGAGATTTTGCAGCCATGCCCGTCATGACAGGCTTTGCAAATATCTCCCATAAAAACAAAAGCCTGTTGCTACAAAAAATGTAGCAACAGGCTTTGCGAATGCAGTCGTCGCTTAGGCTTCGGACTTGTTCTTCAGCACTTGACGGCCACGGTACACGCCGTTGGGGCTGATGTGGTGGCGCAGGTGTGTCTCGCCGGTAGTGGCTTCGACAGCGATGCCAGGCACATTCAGTGCGTTGTGCGAACGGTGCATGCCGCGCTTGGAGGGAGACTTCTTGTTTTGCTGAACAGCCATGATGGCTCCTGTGTATCTTGAAAGGGTTGGTAACACGACTCACACAGCAAGACCGGGCAAAAAACTCTGCCTTTCGACGCCCCCTCCGAGAGTGAGAGTGCGCCCTTGTCCGTGCAAGTCCTAAAAAAACGCGATCAGCCCATTAAAGACACGAGGGGGTTTCGCGCGAAGCTCACGATTATAGCGCAAACGCTTTTCGCGGCCCAGGCAAAATCAAATCCCCACCGTGCTATGGGATGGATCAGTCGGCAGACTTGCCTACATTGAGAGATTGCAGCACGGCAAAAGGGTTTTCCTTTTGCTCACTGGCCTGCTCGAAGGCGTCATCGCTGACCTCCAGCTTGACGGGGACCGGGCAGACCTCATGGCGAGGCACTACAGGCACTTCCATCAGCAACTCGTCCTCGATCAGCTCCAGCAGATTGAACTCGCTGCTCAATGCCAGCACATCCTCATCGCTGTCGTCATCTTCCAGTTCTGCCGTCGCTTCGTCCGGAACGAAGCGAAATGACCGATCCACGTAAAGGGGAATATCGACCTCAGTCAGGCAGCGCTGACAGGTCAGCGGCAAAGCCACCTCGGCACTCAGATGCAGCCACACATGGCCGCTGCCGCCTTTTTGCTCCACCAGCTCGCCTTCGGCTTCCCAGCGCACCAGGGGTTGCTCGCCGGTAATCGCCAACGCATCGGCCGCCAGACGCTTGAAGTCCGACAATGGTGCCTGACCATGCAGATGACCTTCAGCCTGCGCGAAAGCACGCACGTCCAGCCGGGTCGCAGAAAAATCCTTGCTCATGCAGCCAGTGTAAGAGAATCCCGCAATGCCCGACTTATTGATTGCCGGACGACTTGAGCGTCCATTGATTCTTGGCTCCACCTCGCGGTACCGCCGTGAGCTGCTCAGCCGCCTGCAACTGCCGTTCGAGACGGTGTCTCCAGAAGTGGATGAAACCCCGCTCAGCGACGAAATGCCCCACGATCTGAGTCTGCGCCTGGCCATAGCCAAGGCACAGGCCGTGGCCCAGTTGCACCCCGGCGCCATTGTGATCGGCTCCGACCAGGTGCCCGAGCTCGATGGCCAGCCCCTGTCCAAGCCCGGCACCCACGAGCGCGCCACCGAACAGCTGCGCCAGATGAGCGGCCGCCAGATGAATTTCCACACCGGCGTCTGCGTGAGCTGTGCCGAAACCGGCTTCACGGAATCCAGCGTGGTCACGGTGCAAGTGCGCTTTCGCGAACTGAACGACCTTGAGATCGAGCGCTATCTGCGCACCGAGCAGCCCTATGACTGCGCAGGCTCGGCCAAGAGCGAAGGCCTGGGCATCGCCCTGCTGGATGCCATCGTCAGCGACGACCCCACGGCACTGATAGGCCTGCCGCTGATCCGCACCTGCCAGTTGCTGCGTGCCGCAGGAGTGGTTCTGCCATGAGCGAAACATCGAAAAGCAAAGCGGGCACCCTTTATCTGGTACCTGCTCCGCTCGATTTCGGCTGCGAAAGCCAGACCGCTTTGACCGAGGTGCTGCCCGAGGGCACGCTGCGCCGCGCCGCCTCCCTGACTCACTGGATCAGCGAAAACGCCAAAACCGCACGCGCCTATCTCAAGCGCATCGATGCCTTGTTTCCGCTGGCTGCTCCGTTGCAGGCCCAGAACATTGTCGAGTTGCCACGTGAAGCCCATAAAAAAGGCGACCATGGCAACAAGGGCGCGGCCGTCTTCGACCCCAAGCCCCTGCTGGCAGCGGCCCTGGCCGGACAGGACATGGGTTTGATCAGCGAGGCGGGCATGCCCGCCGTGGCAGACCCCGGCAGCTCCATCGTGCGTGCCGCCCATGACCTGGGCATTCGCGTCGTGCCGCTGACGGGACCGGTGTCGCTGCTGCTGGGCCTGGCAGCCAGCGGCCTCAACGGCCAGAATTTCGCCTTTGTCGGCTACGTGCCTCAGGATGGCTCCGAGCGCACGGCCCGCATCAAGGAGCTGGAGAGCCTGGCCCTGCGTCACGGCCAGACCCAGCAGTTCATCGAGACCCCTTACCGCAATGCCGCCCTCTGGCAGGCATTGCTGCAAACCTTGCAACCGAATACCAGGCTGGCCCTGGCCAGCGGATTGACGCTGGAGACAGCACGCATTGAAAGCCATCTGGTGCGCGAATGGCGCCAGCGCAACGCGCCTCCCGACAACCGTACGCCGGTGGTGTTTGCCATAGGCCGTTGAGCACCAAGAAACAAAAAAGCCTGCGGCCAATACCGCAGGCTTTTTTGATAGCAACCAGTGCCTATCCAGAAAGGTCCAGCAGCCTTCTGATGCTTGATCAGCGAATGCTTGGCACCAAGCCGCGCATGGCTTTGACCGATCCCTCGCCGATGGCGGCGCCAAAGCGCTTGGCCAGGCGCTCGGCCACATTATCACGGCGAGTGTAGTCGATGACTTCCTCGGCCTTGACCACCTCACGCGCTACATAATCGAGGCTGCCCAGCTTGTCGGCAAGACCCAGCTCCACGGCTTGCTGGCCGGTCCAAAACAGTCCGCTGAACATCTCGGGGGTTTCATGCAGACGGTCGCCACGGCCGGCCTTGACCACGCCGATGAACTGCTGGTGAATCTGCTCCAGCATCTGCAGCGCAAATTCCTTTTGCTGCGCCGACATGGGGCTGAACGGATCGAGAAAGCCCTTGTTCTCGCCAGCCGTCAGCAGGCGGCGCTCCACGCCCACCTTGTCCATCACACCGGTGAAGCCGAAGCCGTCCATGAGCACGCCGATGCTGCCCACGATGCTGGCCTTGTCGACGAAGATTTCGTCGGCCGCCGCCGCGATGTAGTAGGCCGCCGAGGCGCAGGACTCCTCGACCACTGCATACAGAGGCTTGTTGTACTTGGCCTTGAGACGCGTCATCTCGTCGTTGATGATGCCTGCCTGCACGGGGCTGCCTCCGGGCGAGTTGATCAGCAGCACCACGGCGCGCGAGCCCGAATCTTCAAAGGCGCTGCGCATGGCCGCCACCACGAACTCGGCACTGGCGTCCGCTCCCGAGGCAATCTCGCCCTTGATCTCCACCACCGCGGTATGGGGCGAGGTGCTGGTCTTGGTGGCAGTATCCTTGAAGAACACCGCCCACAGCACCAGCAGCACCACCACGGACCACAGCAGACGGCTGAAAAAGCGCCAACGTCGTGCTGCTCGCTGTTCTTTGATGGAGGCAAACACCAGCTTTTCCAGCACATCGCGCTCCCAGCCCCCGTTCCCGGAGGCCTTGGCCGCAGCGGCGGGCGCCTCAGCGGACGCAGCAGACGCCTTGGACCAGAGGTCCGCGCCCGGCGTCACATGCGACTGGGAATCATGGTTGTCAGGAGTACTCATCTCAAAACTTCAGAGGTTTCAGGTGTGGCCCAGTATGCCAGCGCACCAAGCCGCCGCTTTCGCTCAAGGCGATTTTTACCAACCCACCGCGGCAAGGACCGCCTGCACAGGCGCCGCTGTCAGGTTCGTAGACAGCTCCGTGGGTAGAACACAACAGCCAGCGACCGGAATCGTCAAAAAACTGACCTTCCTGGTAGTCCATTTCCATGGGGATATGGCTGCAGCGATTCAGATAGGCATGAACCTGCCCCTGGTAGCGGATGGCAAACGCGCGGCTGCTCTGACCGGCATACAGCACATCAAAGCTCACCGCCCGACCGCCGTCGACCAGATCCGCACTGGCGCAGAGCTCCACGGCATCTGTCATATCTGGCTTCACGCGTTGGCCAGCAGCCAGGCCCGCAGCTGCATCGCGGAATCGGCCACGAACAGCGGATTGAACTGGGCGAAGCCGTCGGGTGCATGGGCGCCATAGGAAACCCCCACACAGGCACAGCCGGCATTCTGTGCCATCTGCAAATCGTGCGTGGTGTCGCCAATCATCAGCGTTCGCTCGGGCTCCACGCCGAATTCGGCCATCAGCTCGTGCAACATCAGCGGACTGGGCTTGCCAGCGGTCTCGTCGGCCGTGCGCGAACCGTCGAACAATCCCTTGAGCTGCGGGTCCTGCAGCGCATGGTTGAGCCCCATGCGGCTCTTGCCCGTGGCCACGCTCAGCCAGTGGCCGCGCTCGCGCAGCTCGGCAAGCAGCGGCAGTATGCCGTCAAACACGCAGATATCGTCCTGATGCTTGAAGAAGTGAAAGCGATAGCGATTGGCCAGCTCAGGATATTTTTCGGGCGGCACATCGGGTGCCGCGCGGGCCAGGGCCGGCATCAACGCCATGCCGATCACATAGGCAGCCTGCTCGTCGCTGGGCACGGTGCCGCCCACATCACGCACAGCCTCCTGGATGCTGCGACTGATGATGGCCGTGGAGTCCGCCACCGTGCCATCCCAGTCGAATGCAATCAGATCGAAGCGGCGTGGTCGCCGGGCGCTATGGTTTTCAGTAGTCATGAAGCCTAGTCAGTTCACAAAGTCCGCCAGCTCAGGCGGCAGCTCGGCACGCAGTTCGACACGCTCGCCGCTGGCGGGATGATTGAACTGTAGCCGCCAGGCGTGCAGAAACATGCGCTTGAGACCCTGCTTTTGCACACGACGGTTGAGATCAAAATCACCATATTTGTCATCGCCCACGATGGGATGCCCCTGCGAGGACAGATGCACGCGGATCTGGTGGGTGCGACCTGTCTTGATGGTCACCTCCAGCAGACTCATCGCAGGCAGCCCCTGCAGGGGACGCGGCTCGATCAGCTTTCTGACCTTGACCAGGGTGATGGAACGCATTCCATCCGGGTCATCGGCCGTGGTCACGCGCACACGGCGCTCGCCATCGGCCTGCAGATACTTGTGCAGCGGCAGATCGATGACCTTCTTGTTGGCCGGCCAGGCACCTTGCACCAATGCCAGATAGGTCTTGCCGGTCTCGCGCTCGCGAAACTGGTCCTGCAGATTGATGAGTGCCGAACGCTTTTTGGCCACCAGCAAAATGCCCGAGGTTTCGCGATCCAGCCGGTGCACCAGCTCAAGAAACTTGGCATCGGGACGCGCCTGGCGCAGTTGCTCGATGACGCCAAAGCTCACGCCCGAGCCTCCATGCACGGCCACGCCGGCAGGCTTGGACAATGCAATCATGTGTTCGTCATCCAACAGGGCGGGAAAGTCCTTAGCCGGTGCCGGGCGCTCCGCTTTTTCAGCCACTTTGTCGGAAATCCGGACCGGGGGAAGGCGCACCACGTCGCCGGGCTGAACCCGGGTCTCGGCGCTCACGCGCCCCTTGTTGATGCGCACCTCACCACTGCGGATGATGCGGTAGACATGGGTCTTGGGCACCCCCTTGAGGTGGCGCATGAGAAAGTTGTCGAGTCGCTGTCCGGCGGAGTCTTCATCGACCTCGATCAGCCGTACCGAGGCCGCGGCCGTATTCTGGGACCGGTCCTGTGCCGGTTTGCCCTCTATAATGTGTTTCACCTGTGCCGAGCTTAGTTGTAAGTGATTGATTCGCATGGAGTTTAGTCCAAACAATCATTTCCCACCGCACAGGCAGGTCGATGCCCGCCAGTTTTGCACACGCAAATTGCAGTCAAGATGAGCTGCAGCAGCCTGTGAGAGCCTGGCAAAGGCTGACGAATTGAAACACTGATACGGAATCTCATACCGTGCAGTTGTCCAGGCAAAAGCAGCCTGCAACTGTCGGTTCTCTCAACGAGCATGTGGATCTTTTGGACATTGCTGATCAACCTCTGGGGCAAGGCACGGCCGGCCCCCGGGACGAGTCATGTCTCGAAGAAACCACCCACCTCCCTAGCACGCGCGTCGGCTTCTTTTGTACCCCGTCTGCATGCGCGTCCTCTCCCGCTCGTCCCCCGGCCTGTACCTCCGCTACTGACTTGAGATCAGGCCAGTAGCGCCGTCCTGTACCGCCCCAGATTCCTCATCCGTTTCAACTCGTTCGTCTGGCATCACGGCTCCTGTTGAGCCTGTCTTTGATTACCAGTCAAAGGCACGTTGGTCTGTGACCAGCGTGCCTCATAAAACGAATAAAGGAAACGCATCATGAAACGGATGCTGATTAACGCGACGCAGTCCGAAGAACGCCGCCTGGCCATTGTGGACGGCCAGAAGCTGCTGGACTACGAGATCGAGATCGAAGGTCGCGAACAACGCAAGGGCAATATCTACAAGGCCGTCGTGACCCGCGTCGAGCCATCTCTCGAAGCCTGCTTTGTGGACTACGGCGAAGACCGTCACGGCTTTCTGCCCTTCAAGGAAATCTCCAAGCAATACTTTGCCGAAGGCGTCTCGCCCAGCCAGGCCCGCATCAACGACGTGATCCGCGAAGGTCAGGAGCTGATCGTCCAGGTCGAGAAGGAAGAGCGCGGCAACAAGGGTGCAGCCCTGACCACCTTCATCTCGCTGGCCGGCCGCTATGTGGTGCTGATGCCCAACAACCCCCGTGGCGGTGGCGTTTCGCGCCGCATCGAGGGCGAGGACCGCGCCGAGCTCAAGGAGGCCATGGACCAGCTCGAGTACCCCAAGGGCATGTCCATCATTGCACGCACTGCCGGCATCGGCCGTTCGGCCCCCGAGCTGCAGTGGGACCTGAACTACCTGCTCAAGCTGTGGAGCGCCATCGACGGCGCCGCCAAGGCCTCCAAGGGCGCCTTCCTGATCTATCAGGAATCCAGCCTGGTGATCCGCGCCATCCGCGACTATTTCAACAATGACATCGGCGACATCCTGATCGACACCGATGACATCTATGAACAGGCCCAGCAGTTCATGGCACATGTGATGCCCGAGCACGCTGCACGCGTCAAGCGCTACCGCGACGACGCCCCCCTGTTCTCGCGCTTCCAGATCGAGCACCAGATCGAGTCCGCCTACTCGCGCACCGTGACCCTGCCCTCGGGCGGCGCCATCGTGATCGACCACACCGAAGCCCTGGTCTCCGTGGACGTGAACTCGGCCCGCGCCATCAAGGGCGGCGATATCGAGGAAACCGCGACCCGCACCAACCTCGAGGCAGCCGACGAAGTGGCGCGCCAGATGCGCCTGCGCGACCTGGGCGGCCTGATCGTGATCGACTTCATCGACATGGAAGAGGCCAAGAACCGCCGCGAAGTGGAAAACCGCCTGCGCGATGCCCTGCGCCAGGACCGCGCCCGCGTGCAGTTCGGCACCATCAGCAAGTTCGGCCTGATGGAAATGAGCCGCCAGCGCCTCAAGCCCGCTTTGTCCGAGGGCGCCCACATCAACTGCCCACGCTGCGGCGGCTCCGGCCACATCCGCGACACGGAAAGCTCGGCGCTGCAGATTCTGCGCATCATCCAGGAAGAGTCCATGAAGGACAACACGGCCGCCGTGCACTGCCAGGTGCCCGTGGAAGTGGCCTCCTTCCTGCTCAACGAAAAGCGCAGCGAAATCACCAAGATCGAGCTCAAGCAGCGCGTCAACGTGATCATGGTGCCCAACAAGTCCATGGACACGCCGCACTACAAGCTCGAGCGCCTCAAGCACGACGACTCGCGCCTGGAATCCATGGAAGCCAGCTACAAGCTGGCCGACGAGCCCGAAGAGGTGACCACGGTCACACGCCGCTCGCAGGAGCCCACCAACAAGCAGACTCCCGTCATCAAGGGAGTGCTGCCCGATGCTCCCGCGCCGATTGCCGAGCCTCGCCCACCGCGCCAGCCTCGCGCTGCCGCTGCGACGCCTGCTCCCGCTGCAGCCCGCCCCGTGGTGCGCGAGCAAGGCTTCTTTGCCTGGCTCAAGAATCTGTTCGGCTTTGGCGCACCGGCTCCCGTGGCAGCGCCCGCTCCCGTGGCCGAGGCTCCCGCTCCCGCCGCCCGTGAAGGCAGCCGCGACGGCCGCCGAAGCGAAGGCCGTGGCGGCGACCGTAACCGCCGTGGCGGTGACCGCAATGAGCGCAGCGACCGCAACAGCACGGAGCGCAATGGCGGCGACCGCAACAACCGCCGCAATGCCCAGGGTCGTGACGAGCAGCAACGCAACGAGCGTCCCGAACAGCAACAGCGCCAGGACCGTCCCGAGCGCGGCAACCGCCGCGGTGGCGAACGCAACGAACGTCGCGACGAGCGCCAGCCCCAGGTGGCAGAAGCTGCTCTGAACGGCGAAGAGTTCAACGCAGCTCCCAAGCCCGAGCGCAACCGCCAGGAACGCGGTGAGCGTGCGGAACGCAATGAGCGCGGTGAACGCGGTGAAGGCCGCCGCGAGCGCCAGAATCGCAACGCCGATGCCCAGCCCGCCATGCAGACCGTGGCCGACGAAACAGTGCTGAACACCGCCCAAGCTGAAGGCTCTGACGCTCAGTTGCAGGATGGCGCACAAGGCGGCGAGGCTCGCGAGCCCCGTCAGCGCCGTTCGCGTGACCGCTATGGCCGTGACCGCCGCGACCGTGCACCGCGCGATGCCCAGGCCGAAGGCCAGACTGCAGAGCAGGCTGCCGAAGCCCAGGCCCCGGTCGAAGTGCCTGCCGCAGACGCTGGCGAGCAGCCGGCACGCCGCAGCTACTTTGATGCTGTTGCACCTCAGGCTCAGGCAGAACAGGTGCCTGTTGCTGCAGAAGTGCAGGCACCCGTGGTTGCAGAAGCCGTGGTGGCAGCTGTCGCCACTGTGGCAGAACTCTCTCAGCCCGTGCAAGCAGAACCTGCTGCTACCGCAGAGCCTCAGGCTGCCGCCGTGGAGCCTGTGGCTGAAACCGAGGCGCCTGCCCCGGCAGTCGCAACGCCCAAAGCTCAGAGCTATGCGCTGCCGATTGCCGAGCTGCAGGCCCTGGCAGCCGCATCGGGTCTGGAATGGATCAACTCCGATGCCGAAAAGATCGCCGCCGTCCAGGCTGCGATTGCCGCCGAGCCCAAGCCCGTGCGCATTCCTCGCGAGCGCCCACCCGTGGTGGTGCTCGACGAAGGCCCGCTGATCCTGGTCGAGACCCGCAAGGATCTGAGCCTGATGCAGCTGCCGTTCGAGAAGGAAGAACAGGCTGCAGGCGTCAACGCCTAAGCAGACTGCCTTCCGGCATCACAGGGCCAAGGGGACTGTCCACTTCGGTGGATGGGGCCTTGGCCCTTTTTCATGCGCCCTTTCTTTGATTGAGTGAACGTCAAGCCATGTTGTTTCTGATCTCTCCGGCCAAATCGCTGGACTATGAAAGCCCTGTTTCCGCCGAGTTGCCGCACACGCTGCCGGTTTTCAAAAAGCAGCCCCTGGAACTGATCGAAGTGCTGCGCGAGAAATCGCCCCAGCAGATTTCCGAGCTCATGAGCATCAGCGACAAGCTGGCCGTACTCAATGTAGGCCGCTACGAAGCATTCAGTTCCAAGTTCACCACCAGGAACTCGCGCCAGGCCGTGCTGGCCTTCAATGGCGATGTCTATGAAGGCCTGAATGCCGCCAGCCTCAAGCCCAGGGAGCTGGACTGGGCCCAGGAGCATGTCGTAATCCTTAGCGGACTCTACGGCGTGCTGCGCCCGCTGGATCTGCTGCAGCCTTATCGCCTGGAGATGGGCACCCGGCTGGAAAACGCCAAGGGCAGCAACCTCTATCAGTTCTGGGGAGCCCAGATTGCCGACTACCTGAACGAACGCAGTGCTGCGCAAGCCGAGCACAGTGACGCCCAGGCCGAGCGCATTGTCGTCAACCTGGCGTCTCAGGAATATTTCAAGGCCGTGGATCTCAAGGCGCTCAAGCCCCCCGTGGTCGAATGCGTTTTCGAGGACTTCAAGGGCGGCAAGTACAAGATCATCAGCTTCCATGCAAAGCGCGCACGCGGACTGATGGTGCGCTGGGCCGTACAGCACAAGGCCAGGAAGGTGGCCGACCTGCGCAAGTTCGACCTGGAAGGCTATGCGCTGGCCGAGCAGGCCAGCACGCCCGGCAAGCTGGTGTTCCGCCGCAAGCTGCAAGACTGACGCTGCGCATTGAAATCGGCATCAGTGCACACTAGCATTGTCGACATGAGCACCTCCACCCAAGACGAGTTCGTCACACCTCCCGGCCTGACACCCGAGCTGATGCAATGGGTGCGCGCCCAAAGCGCCTCCGGCGTGCCGCTGCCATCGCTGCTGCAGTCCATGCGCAAGGCTGGCTGGGCCGAGCATCTGGCGCGCCGCGCGCTGGCTCTGCCCGAAGAGGGTGAACTGCCCCTGCCTTTCGCAGCAGCCCGGCCCGAAACCGAAGTGGCAGTGCAGGTCCATGAGTCAGGCGTTCCCGAGCCCGATCTGCTGACCGATCCCTGCTGCGTCCATGCCGGCGATCGCGATGTCCATGTGCTGATGAGCGTGCGCCACCCGCGCGTGGTGGTGTTCGGCAATCTGCTCTCCGACGAGGAGTGCGATGCCCTCATCGCAGCTGCCCGCCCGCGCATGCGGCGCTCGCTGACCGTGGACAACCAGAGCGGCGGCGAGGCTGTCAATGACGACCGTACCAGCAATGGCATGTTCTTCCAGCGCGGCGAGAACGAGCTCATCAGCCTTGTCGAGCAGCGCATCGCACGCCTGCTGAACTGGCCGCTGGAAAACGGCGAGGGCATGCAAGTGCTGCACTACCGGCCTGGCGCCGAATACAAGCCGCATTACGATTACTTCGCCCCCAACGAGCCCGGCACGCCGACCATACTCAAGCGTGGCGGCCAGCGCGTGGGAACCCTGGTCATGTATCTCAACGAGCCCGCGCGCGGCGGCTCAACCACCTTTCCCGATGTAGGGCTGCAGGTCGTGCCGCGCCGTGGCAATGCCGTATTCTTCAGCTATAACCGCCCCGACCCGGCCACCAAGACCCTGCACGGCGGCGCTCCCGTGCTGGAGGGCGAAAAATGGATTGCCACCAAGTGGCTGCGCGAACGAGAGTTCAAGTAAAAACAGGCTCCATCCCTTACTCACAAAGCGCCAGCAGCTATCTTTTTTACTGCTGGCCATTTTGTTTTTGAATCATGCACACCCCTGAACAATCGCAGCTGGGCAAAAGCTCGGCCTATGTGGACCAGTACGATGCGTCCCTGCTCTTTCCCCTGCCACGCCTGACCAAGCGCGAGGAAATCGGCGCCGCCATCAACCCGCCGTTCTTTGGTGCCGATCTGTGGACTTCATTCGAAGTTTCCTGGCTCAATCTGCGCGGCAAGCCCCAGGTGGCGCTGGCGCATTTCACCATCCCCTGCGAAACGCCCAACCTGATCGAGAGCAAGTCCTTCAAGCTGTATCTGAACAGCTTCAACAACACCCGTTTTGCCGACGCCAGCGAGGTGCTGGCGCGCCTTCGCACCGATCTGTCCGAAGCGACCTGGCGCGGCAGCGAAACCCAGGGCAGCGTGGGCGTGCGGCTGTTGCAAGCAGAGCAGTTCGATGCCCAGCAAGTGCATGAGCTGGACGGCCTGCTGCTGGACCGCCTCGATGTGGAGTGCACCCGGTACACGCCGGCTCCCGAGTTGCTGCGCGCAAACCACGACGAAGCCCCCGTCAACGAAACCCTGGTCAGCAATCTGCTCAAGAGCAACTGCCTGGTCACCGGCCAGCCCGACTGGGGCAGCGTGCAGATTCAATACAGCGGTGCGCAAATCGAGCAGGAAGGTCTGCTGCAGTACTTGGTGAGCTTTCGCAACCACAACGAATTCCACGAGCAGTGCGTGGAGCGCATCTTCATGGACATCTGGACCCGCTGCAAACCCATCAAGCTGGCCGTCTACGCCCGCTACACACGCCGCGGCGGCCTGGACATCAACCCTTTCCGTACCAGCCACCCGGGTGCCCTGCCCGCCAACGTGCGTACGGCACGCCAGTAACACCAGCACCGTCTCAATCAGGGGCAGCAAGCAAGGGCCGCCCCGCAGCAAAGCTGCCGTCCCCCCAGAGGGAAGCCGCAGAGTGGCTCAAGGGAATCAACTCTTCCATGGGCAGTCATCCTGCCCCAGCAAAGCCTCGGCATAACGCAGATCCTGAATGCGCAGCCACAGCCCGTTCATGCCCTGGCGCAGGGGCTCGACGGCAGCACGCTGCCAGGTCTGCGCCACCACCAGCTGACGCGCCGCTGCGGGCTCCGACTGGGGCTTGTGAACCGCGCTGGCCTCGCCCTGCAGCGCCACTTCGTCAGGCAAGGGCAGATCCTGCCAATGCAGGCCCTGGGCATCCCAACCCTGCAGCACCGGCATGCGCGCCTTGAGCATCAGCGTGCGCACTTCCTTTTCCACGGGGTTGAGCCAGTGCAGCTGCCATTGACCCAGTTCGCCATAGCGCGTCTCCACAAGCTCCAGCAAGGCCCAGCCTTCGCCTGAAGGATGGGGACAGGCGCAGGGCCCGACACCGCAGAACGCCAGACCGCTGCGCGTCATGATCACGCCGTCCTTGCGAGGTTCATCATGCTGCCAATAGTGGTTGACGCGCTCGTTCACGCCGCCCCACCACCAGACGGTGTCGCCGCGCACATCGTCACGCCAGACATAGTCGCCGTCGGAACAGGGGTGTTGAATCTGTCTCACCTCGCGCCAGCGCGGCAGCAACTGCCAGCGCCCTTGCGCATCGGGTGCCAGTTCGCGCTCTGAGTAGAGCGGGCGCCAGTCGGGTCTTGCCAGATGGCTGGCCGATACGGACTGCAAAGGCCAGCGCCAGGATGCGGTCGAGGGGTCCCAGTCCTTGTCCGCCAGGCTGGCCGTCAGCGCCAGCACGCGCAGGCGAGCAGCCATGCCGCCCTTGACCGACGGCACAGCGGCCAGCCGCACCACGGGCCAGGGCAGGTCCACGCTTTGCAGGCGCTCCCCGTCCCAGATCTGCAGGCTGCCGCTGCCACCGCGAATCGGTGCACGGCCATGCGGCATGAGAATCGCCCAGCGCCCCTGCACGATCACATGTTCCAGTGCCCAGGTACCGGGCAGATGGCGTTCGCCCCATTGCAGGTTGTAGGCCGCCGTTTCGCCCAGCTCCTCCCGGGCGGGCTTGGACAGAGTCCAGATCAGGCGCTGCCCCTTGAGCGGCTCGCTCTGCGCGCGCCACAGCGCGGGCTGCGCCGGATCACGCAGCCAGTCGAAGCACAAGGGAAGCGAGGGTTTGAGGATGGGCAGGCCATCGCGCTGATGGGCAGCGCAGACATCCACCTCGCTCATGGCGCAACTGATGCTGGTGCCATCGTGCAGGCGCTCGGTCTCGGGCGTATCTAGCTGCACTTTCTGCAGCAGCAGCTCATTGAGCCAGCTCAGCGGTAAAACCGCTGGCGCTTGCGGCTCGCTCGGCGGCTCAAGATCCGGCAGGCCCAGGGCCCAGGGCTTGCGATCCTCGGGCATCAACTCCGGCCATTGCTGCCAGCCTCGCTCCATGGTCCAGACAGCGAGCCGCAGGCTGGCCTGGCTGGCATCGCCCTGGGTAGGGTAGGCATAGAGCGCAAAGGCCTGGGCATCGGCACGCCAGACCATGCTGTGGCTCTCGTCCAGCACCCAAGGCTGGGCGGCCTCACCCAGCATCAGCTGCCAGTGCGGATTCTGCAGCGGAGCCATGGGATAGCGCAGCTTGCGCAGCGAAGCCGGCCAGTGGCGCTGCAGCGCCACCGGCGGCACCGGGGTGGGCTGAGCCGGTTGAGGCAGAGTCGGCATGGGCCGGGCGACTTCGGCCGGCAGGCAGTCTGCCGGCACCCAGAGATCCACCACCTGCAGCAGGGGCTGCGGCTGCGCAGCCATATGCTCGCCCAGCCAGGCCTCGAAGCTGGCATCGGACATGATCACATGCGCATCGTCGGCAATGCCGCTTTCGTTGATGCTCTCGCCACTCCAGCGCGGCATGCGCCAGTGGATGGCATCCAACAGCTCGCCTTCCGGCTTGCTGATCACCCAGCTGCGACGGGATTTGCGGTCGACCAGATGGGCGGCCTCGCTGTCATAAAAGCCCGTGCGCAGCCAGCGCCCGTCATAGGAGGTGTGCATGTCCATCTCCCAGACATGGGGCAGGTAGACGCCATCCGCACACAGCACATCGCCATAGATGGGACCGCCCATGCCACGCTCGCCCTGGGGGCGAAAATTCACATCCCTGCTGGCCTCTGATGCCACATCCGCCTGCGCCGCAAGCTCTTGATCGGAGAGTGTCCGCGCCGCAACATCCGACGCCGCTCCGGCCTGGGCCACGGACGGCTCGGCCTCCTGCCCAGCAGTTGCAGACGACGCGGGTCTGGCGTCAGCGCGCAAACGCGATATCAGCCAGATCAGCAAACACAGGGCCAGCGCCGCAATGGCGATCAGGGTCAGCACAACACTCATGGCGCAATCCTACCGAAAGCCAATGTGAAAAAGGCAGCTCCACGGCTGCCTTTTCAGAGCAAGACCACAAAAGCCTAGAGATGGAACACGTCCACCGAACGCTCCAGCGTCCTGGCACTCAGGCGCAGCGATTGCGCTGCGCTGGTCGACTGCTCCACCAGCGCCGCATTCTGCTGGGTCACTGAGTCGAGTTGGGCCACGGCCTCGTTGACCTGGGAGATGCCTATCGACTGCTCACGCGTGGCAATGCTGATCTGGTGCACCAGGGAGCCGACCTTGTCCACGGCCTGCACCATGCCGTCTATGGTCTGGCCCGCGGCACGCATGCGCGCATTTCCGTCATTGATGCCATCGACCGTGCGGTTGATGAGCACGCTGATCTCCTTGGCCGCTTCGGCGCTGCGCTGGGCCAGTGCTCGCACCTCGCCTGCCACCACGGCAAAGCCGCGCCCCTGCTCGCCGGCCCGCGCCGCTTCCACGGCCGCGTTCAGCGCCAGCAGATTGGTCTGGAAGGCAATGCTCTCGATCACGCCAATGATCTCGCTCATGCGGGTGGAGGAGCCGCGGATATGCTCCATGGCCAGTCCCACTTCGCTGATGGCCGCGCCGCTGCGGCTGGCCACCTTGCTGCTCTCGTCGCTGGCACCGGCCATGAACTGTGCCGTGTCGGCCGTCTGCGACACGGTGCCCGAAATTTCCTCCATCGAGGCCGCCGTCTGCTGCAGGCTGGTGGCCTGCGACTCGGTACGCCCTGCCAGATCGAAACTGCTCTGGGCGATTTCATGGGCAGTCTGGGCAAAGCCCTGCACCTCGGTACGCACATCGCCCACCACGGCGCGCAGATTGATCTGAATCTGCTGCAGCCTCAGCATCAGCGCCCCCACGGCACCGCTGTAGCTCTGGCTGCATTCGGTACTCAGATTGCAGGCGGCCACATCGGCTGCAAAGCGGCTGGCTTCCTCCAGTCCCGCCACGCAGCGCCGTTGAAAGCGCCACAGCACGAATGCGCCGCCTGCCACCAGGCTTGCAGCACGCCAGCCCCAGGCAGTTGCACCCTGCCAACCCAGCATATCGGGCAGCATGGCGATCAAGGCCATGATGGCCAGCAACCAGGCCATGCGCGCCACCAGGCCCACATCCTTGCGACCATCCCACCAGCCCATCAGCCCCAGACGGCGCACCGCGCCCGCGCGCAGGCGGAAGCTGGCCTGTGCCTGCTTTTCCTCGTTGCGCATGCGCGCGTACAGCGCTTCGGCTTCGGCCACTTCGGCGGCCGAAGGCTTGGTGCGCACCGACAGATAGCCGCTTGGCTTGCCGCCCTCCATGATGGGCGTGACATTGGCGCGCACCCAGTAGTGGTCGCCGTTCTTGCGGCGGTTCTTGACCAGTGCCGTCCAGGGATAGCCATGGGCAATGGTGCGCCACATATCCTTGAAGGCAGCGGCCGGCATGTCGGGGTGGCGAATCAGATTGTGCGGCTGGCCGATCAGCTCTTCGTAGGCATAGCCGCTGACGCGCACAAAGGCCGGGTTGCAATGCGTGATCTCGCCCTTGGTGTTGGTGCTGGAGACCAGCAGCTCGTCACCTGGAAAGTCGTAGTTTTGTTGAGATACCGGCAGGTTCAGGCGCATGCTTTGCACTCCTCCAATAAGCCTGTTTAGTTTTTGTTCGAGAGTGAGCGATCAGGCATCCCGTCGATAGCTGGTTAACCAGATACACAAATTCACACTTGGATCATCGCACAGTGATGATTCCCGAGCCCCCAGGCTCAGAACAGAGATGCGGTATAGGGATCCGAATGCTTGACCGAGGTCAAACCATGAGGTCTGAGCAGCAGTTCGCGAGCCGCAGGATCGTGGGCGCTGGCCTGCCAGAGCTGCTCGGCAATCAGGCCCGAGACCTTGACCCCAAGCAGCCTGATGCGCTTGCCAAGCGGCACGCGCTTGAGGCATTGGCCCGCGGCCAGGCGGATGGCCGCCGCATCCTGTATCGGCAGGTTCAGGGTCTGGTCCCGCGTGGCAATCCTGAAATCGTCATAGCGCAGCTTGATGCCCACGGTGCGCCCCACATAGCCCTTGCGCTGCAGATCCTCGGCCAGACGCTCGCACAGGTCCGTGAAGATCGCGCCCAGTTCGACCTTGTCGCGTACGGCATGCAGATCGCGCTCGAAGGTGGTCTCGCGACTCATGGACACCGGCTCGCTCTCGGTCACCACGGCGCGTTCGTCCCGCCCCCAGGCCGACTCGTGCAGCCAGTGGCCATAGCTTTTGCCAAACCAGTGCAGCAGCTGCGGCAGGCTTTGCGCGGCCAGGTCGCCAATGGTTTCTATGCCCAGGCTCTTGAGCTTGGCATCGGCCTTGGGTCCTATGCCGTTGACCTTGCGGCAGGCCAGCGGCCAGATCCGGCTTTGCAGATCTTCGGGCTGGACGATGGAGATGCCGTTGGGCTTGTTGAACTCGCTGGCCATCTTGGCCAGCAGCTTGTTGGGCGCCACGCCGACCGAGCAGGTCAGGCCCGTGGCGTCGAAGATGGATTTCTGGATCAGCCGGGCCAGCACGCGTCCGCCTTCGCGCTGGCCGCCGGGCACGTCGGTGAAGTCGATGTAGACCTCGTCCACGCCGCGGTTCTCCATCAGCGGAGCAATCGACACGATGATCTCTTTGAAGGCCCGGGAAAAGCGCCTGTACTCGGTAAAGTCCACGGGCAGAAGAATCGCCTGCGGGCACAGCCTGGCGGCCTTCATCATGCCCATGGCCGAGCCCACGCCGAACTGCCGCGCCGGATAGGTGGCCGTGGTGATCACGCCGCGCCCCGTGTAATCGCGCAGCAGCGGAAAGTCCGCCACCGGGATCTCGGACAGCGGCCGCCCCGCATGGCGCGCCAGCAGCTCCTCGTCAAAGCTGCGCCGACCGCCACCGATGACCACCGGCAGCCCCTTGAGCTGCGGGTAGCGCAGCAGCTCCACGGAGGCGTAGAACGCATCCATGTCCAGATGCGCGATGCGCCTGGGCCTGGAATCGGGGCTGGTGGGAAGATCTCTCACAGTGCCGATTTTGCCTGCGCTGGCAAGAGACGGCAGCCATGCATTAAACAAGCACACACGCACCTGAAAACAGCAAGCAGCGGCATGACCTCATGCCCTGCAGCCTTCCCCCTCCCGCACAGAGAAGAGGAAGGCTCAAACCGCCTCAGGACGAAACCTTGCCCTGCTTGATGTCTTCGAGCTCGTCAAAGCGCATATCGGCATAGCTGACCCAGGTCTTGCGCTTGACCAGCCAGTAACCCAGCCAGAACAGCAGGAACAACGGAATGCCCAGATAGGTCGAGACCACGCCGCCCCAATCGATGCGATCTTCCAGGAAGGCCTGGTAGTTCTGGCCCAGCGTCACCACCAGACACAGCACAAAGGCAAAGATGGGACCGAAGGGGAAGGCGCCGGCCTTGTAGGGCAGCAGGCCCACATCGTGGCCGTGCATGACATAGCCGCGACGGAAGCGGTAGTGGCTGACGGCAATGCCCAGCCAGACGATGAACTCCGTCATGCCGGCCAGATTCAGCAGCCAGATATAGACGGCCTGCGGGCTATAGAGCGAGGAAAACAGACACAGGCTGGCGACCAGCGTGCTGCCGATCAAGGCCACCAGCGGCACGCCGTTCTGGGTCAGCCGGGAGAAGATGCGCGGCGCATTGCCCTCGGTCGCCATGTTGTAGAGCATGCGCGTGGCCGCATACATGCCGGAGTTGCCGGCCGACAGCACCGAGGTCAGGATCACCGCATTCATCACCGTGGCCGCCGACAGCAGGCCTGCGTGCTGGAACACCAGCGTGAACGGGCTCACGGCGATATCCGCCACATCGGTGCGCAGCAGCTGCGGATCGGTATAGGGAATCAGAAAGCCGATGACGACAATGGCCAGCACATAGAACAGCAGGATGCGCCAGAACACCTGACGAATCGCACGCGGTACGTTCTCGCGCGGATTCTCGGATTCGCCTGCCGCAACGCCCACCAGCTCCGTGCCCTGGAAGGAATAGGCCACGATCATGGCCACGCCCACAAAGGTCGCGAAATTACCGACGAATGGCGCATCGCCCGTGGTCCAGTTCTCGAAGCCGGGTACATGGCCGTTGCTGATGATGCCGAACAGAATCAGCACGCCGGTGATCAGAAAGGCCACCACGGCCAGCACCTTGATCAGCGCGAACCAGTACTCGGCCTCGGCAAAGCCGCGCGCGGAAAACGCGTTCAGCCCCACCATCAGCAGCAGGAACAGGCCGCTCCAGACGATGCCGGGCACATCGGGAAACCAGTAGGCCATGACCAGTTGCGAGGCCACCAGGTCCACCGCCACCACCACAGCCCAGCTGAACCAGAAGTTCCAGCCCAGCGCAAAGCCGAAGCCTCGATCCACATAGCGCGAGGCATAGGTAGAGAAAGAGCCGGCCACAGGCATGAAGGCGGCCAGCTCGCCCAGGCTGGTCATGATGTAGTACACCATGATGCCTATGAGCAGATAGGTGAGCACGGCACCACCAGGGCCGATCTGGGCGATGGCCGAGCCTGAGGCCACGAACAGGCCCGTTCCGATGGCGCCGCCAATGGCAATCATGCTCAGGTGGCGCTGCTTGAGCACCCGGTGCAAGCGGGGCTGGTTATCGTCACCATCACCAGTCGGCGCGAGCTGCTGGCTTGAGTTGGGTTGGGACATAAATGTCTTGTTGTAATGGTTTGCGCCCATCCGGACAAAACACCCAACCATCCCGCAGGCGCTGCGGCAGGCAACGCAAAAAGGCGACCATGACGATCGCGGGCAACAAGGACAAAGGAACGAAGCCATGACAGCAGAACGCCATGGCGGATAGGCCAGTTGCATCCTGAATCGGCAGCCACCCCAGTCGGGCGCTTCAATGGCAAAGCGGTGATATCGCCGGGCCAATTGACAGGCAAAGACGATATTTTGCCCAAATCCACCGCCGACCATGCCCCGCCATGCCAATGCAGGGGCTGACTCTGGGGCTGCTCGGTGGCACTTGACAGCGTCTATCGCTATGAATTTAGAAGCACACTGCGCTTTAATAAATTCATTTTCATAGACAAACAATCAATATTTCATTGAAGGATAAGCGACAAGCGCTATCAAATAGCGTGAACCCGACATGAGTAGCCATGGCTGGGCCCTGGCGCAGAAGTCTAGAAAACCCGTATATCCAGGCACCGCCGTTCTTCCTACATTTGCCCACAGGCTCTCAGCCCGGTGATGCCGAGAGAGACTGCAGCGCAAACTTGGCGCATGCAGCGCCGAAGGAGCAACCGCCCCGGAAACTCTCAGGCCAAAGGATCGGCATCGCTTTCACACACTCTGAAGAATGTCCGGACGTCATCGTCCGCCGGGCATACCGAAGGAGCAAGCGAGCAGCGCCGCAAGGCCCTGCCTCGTGAATCTCTCAGGTCCAGAACAGAGGGGGCGTCCGCTGCGCATGTTGCGCACGGGCTCCACCCTTGACGTGTCTGGAATCTGAATCATGAAGACAATCGCCGTCATCGGCGGTGGCATCACGGGCGTGACCACCGCCTACGCCCTCGCACGCCGCGGATTTGCCGTCACCCTGTTCGAGAAGCAGCGCTATGCCGCCATGGAAACCTCGTTCGCCAATGGCGGCCAGCTCTCGGCCTCGAACGCCGAGGTCTGGACCCATTGGTCCACCATCGTCAAGGGCCTCAAGTGGATGCTCAAGAGCGATGCTCCGCTGCTGCTCAATCCCAGGCCCAGCTGGCACAAGATTTCCTGGTTCTGCCAGTTTCTCGCTGCCATCCCCCATTACGAGAAAAACACCGTGGAAACCGCCAGGCTGGCGATTGCGGCACGCGAGCACCTGTTTGACTGGGCGTCCAGCGAAGGCATTGACTTCGATCTGAAGCGAAAAGGCATCTTGCATATCTACCGCGACCGAGCAGGCTTTGAACATGCGGGCAAGGTTTCCCGGTTGCTGGCCAAAGGCGGTCTGGAGCGCCGCGCCGTGACACCGCAGGAGATGCGCGCCATAGAGCCGACCCTGTCCGGAACCTTCTATGGCGGCTACTTCACCGAGAGCGACTCCACGGGCGACATCCACAAGTTCACCAGCGGCCTGGCTGCCGCCTGCGAACGACTGGGCGTGCAATGCCGCTACGGCCAGGAAATCATGTCGGTGAACAGCAACGGCAAGCAGGCCAGCGTGACCGTGCGCCAGGGCCTGGAAACCGAGACCTCGACTTTCGACGCCATGGTGGTCTGCGCAGGCACGGCAAGCCGCGCCCTGGCTGCCCAGCTCGGCGACAGCGTCAACATCTATCCGGTCAAGGGCTATTCCATCACGGTCAATCTGCCGGACGAAGCCAGCCGCGCCGCAGCCCCCGTGGTGAGTCTGCTGGACGACGAGACCAAGCTGGTCACCAGCCGCCTCGGCAACGATCGCTTCCGCGTTGCCGGTACGGCCGAATTCAACGGCTACAACAAGGACATCCGAGCCGACCGCATCCGTCCACTCATCGAATGGGTTCAGCAGTGCTTCCCGGGCGTCAGCACGCGCAGCGTCGTGCCCTGGGCGGGCCTGCGCCCCATGATGCCGGACATGCTGCCGCGCGTGGGCCCTGGCAACAAGCCCTGCGTGTTCTACAACACCGGCCACGGCCATCTGGGCTGGACCTTGTCGGCCGTCACCGCCGACATGGTCGGCGACCTCGTGCTGCAGTCCATGGGCAGCGCCAGCAGACAGCCCCGACCGGCCACGCTGAGCACCGCCAGCGCCTGACCACGACCTGAAAACCTCATCAACAAGCCAGACACGGCAGCCGCAGCGCCCCGTGAGGGGCAGCTGTTGCCGTGTGAATGGCAAAACGGAGACATACAACATGAGTCGAAATCATCCAAGCGCAGCCGGGGAGTCGCTGCAGCAGACAGGGGAGCTGGAGCGCGGCCTCAAGGACCGGCACATCCAGCTGATCGCCCTGGGCGGCGCCATTGGCGTGGGCCTGTTCCTGGGCTCGGCCAAGGCAATCCACAAGGCTGGTCCGCTGCTGCTGGTCAGCTACGCCATCGCGGGGCTGGCCATCTTCTTCATCATGCGGGCACTGGGCGAGTTGCTGGTGCACCGCCCGGTGGCCGGCTCTTTTGCCACCTATGCCGAAACCTATGTCAGCCCCTGGGCCGGATTCGTCACCGGCTGGACCTACTGGTTCACCTGGGTGGTGACGGGCATGGCGGAGCTCACTGCCATAGGCATCTACACCCATTACTGGTTTCCCGCCATTCCCGGCGCTCGCCACCCTGGCCGTGCTGCTGGGCGTGAATCTGATCGCGGTCAAGGTCTTCGGCGAGCTGGAATTCTGGTTCGCGCTGATCAAGGTCGTGACCATTGTTGCCACGCTGGTGCTGGGTGTGGCCATCATCACCACGGGCTGGGGACCGCTGGGCCAGACGGCAAGCTTCACCAACCTATGGTCGCATGGAGGCTTTGCACCCGTGGGCATGGTGGGCGTGGTCTTCACCTTGCAGATAGCCTGCTTTGCCTATACCGGCGTGGAATTGATAGGCGTGACAGCCGGTGAAGCCGAGTCGCCCGAGAAAGTGCTGCCCCGTGCCACCAACAGCATCGTCTACCGCATTCTGATCTTCTATATCGGCGCCCTGATCGTCATCATGTCGCTGGTGCCCTGGAACGAACTCAGCCCCGACATGAGCCCCTTCGTCCATGTCTTCGACAAGCTGGGCATTCCCGCCGCTGCCGGCATCATCAACTTCGTGGTCATCACCGCCGCAGCCTCTTCGTGCAACAGCGGCATCTTCAGCACGGGCCGCATGCTCTATACGCTGGCGCAATTCAAACAGGCGCCCGCCCGCCTGGGCCGGGTCAATGCGCGCCATGTGCCTGCGGCCGGCATTGTGCTGTCGGCGGCATTCATGCTGCTTGGCGTGGTGCTGAACTATCTGGTGCCCGAGGAAGCCTTCATCTACGTGACCAGCATTGCCACCATAGGCGCCGTCTGGACCTGGGGCATCATCGTCTTCTCCCATCTGCGCTATCGCCGCGCCGTCAGGCTGGGTCATGCCGCAGCCGTGGCCTACCGCATGCCCGGCGCGCCGTTCACCAACTGGTTTGTGCTGGCTTTTCTGGCCGTGGTGCTGGTCTGCCTGTCGCTGGATGCCAGCACCCGCGTGGCGCTATATATCGCGCCCCTGTGGTTTGCGCTGCTGACGATCGGCTACCGGCTCTACGCGGTCAAGCCCGAGCAGCGCCAAAGCCTGGCGCAAGCGCAGCAGCAAGCCGCCTGAGGCTCAGCACAGCCGCGCTGTCGATGCCCTGGCTGTAGCCAGCTGAGACCGCGACAGCCGCGGCGGCACGCTATTGATTCAGAAGCTTCTTGCGCTTTTTCATAGTTCATTTCAAAGACTTTTAGCTTTGAAAATGAGACTAGGCAAGCGCAGGAAGCTCTTGAAATCAGAGCTGCAGACAGATCAGCACCAGGCCCAGCATCATCAGCGCCATGCCCAGCTTTTCTGTCAATGAGAGCTTCTCGCTGAACACCTTGCGCGAGACGATATAGCTGAACACCACCTCCACCATGCCCAGGGTGCGCACGGCGGCTGCCCCCTGCATGGCATAGGCGGTGAACCAGGCCAGCGAGGCCGCAGCGCCCATGCTGCCGGCCAGCAGCGAGATGCGCCAGGCCTTGAAGATGGGGCGCAGGCCCTGTTCATGGGTTCTGGCAATCCAGGCGCTCATGACGACGGACTGCATGGTCTGCGCGATCAGCACGCCCCAGGCCCCCGACAACCAGGGCGAGCTCACGCCCAGTGTTGCGATCTCGACCGCGCCACCGCGAAAGCCCACCGTGGCCAGCGCAAAACAGGCGCCGCAGATCAGCCCGTAGACCGAGGATTTGCTGGTCCAGGCCGAGAGCGTGAACAGCTGCCCGCGCGGCGGCAGCGACAGCATCAGCACGCCCACGGTGGCAAGCACCATGGCCAGCAGCGCCAGCCGGCTCGGCAGCTCATGCAGGAACATGGCGGCAAACAAGGCCACTTGCAGTACCTCGGTCTTGGACAGCGTGACCGCCACGGCAAAATTGCGCTCCTTCATGGCCATGAGCAAGGCAGCCGTGGCCGCAACCTGAAAGAAGGCACCAAGTGCGATCCAGCCCAGATAGGCGGCGCTGAACTTCGGCAGCACCTGGGACGGATCGCCCAGACCATACAGCGCCAGCAGATAGATGGCAGCAAACGGCAAGCCATAGAGAAAGCGCACCAGCGTGGCTGGCAAGGTGCCGACCTGCGCCGTCAGCGAGCGCTGGGCCGTGTTGCGCACCGTCTGCGCCGCCGCCGCAAACAGCACCACCCCCACCCACAAATATTCCATTCCTATGCCCGGCATGAGACGCTTTCTTTTCTGTTAGCGCGCCAGCATAGCGCCGGCTGCCGGACGGTGCTGACGCGATTCGTGCAGTCCACCCGCTCAAGCCAAGGCGACGTGAAGCACGAACGGCTTCCGTTCTGATGACGAAGTCTCCACCCCGGCAAAATAACCTCAAATCCAGACCATTGCTGCGTCTTTAGCTACAATTTCAGCCGGGTGCCCGCCGCACGAGGTGGCGATGGCAGGTGAATGTTCATGCGCAGGTCGGGCCGCCAGCGCACCAGTCGTTTGCAGTGCAGACGGCACCAGCAGGCATTGCCTCAGGTGCCGCACGCCTTCAGCGTACGACTTCAGACACCTACCGACACATGGACCCACAAACACTTGTGCAGGCCCCTGCGCCTTTTGCATCCCAAAATTCACCCCGTGTTTCCGCACTGCAATCCGCGACCGAGCGCGTGCAGGCACAAATCTCGCACCTGCTGCATATCGAATCCTTTGCCGGCATGGTGCTCATGCTGGCCGCTGCGGCAGCCCTGATCTGGGCCAACTCCGGCGCGGCGCAAAGCTACTTTGCACTGTGGCATGCCCCCGTCGCGCTGACGCTTGGCCCCTGGAGCTTCAGCACCGATCTGCATTTCATCGTCAACGATGTGCTGATGACGGTGTTCTTTCTGGTCGTGGGCATGGAGATCCGGCGCGAGCTGCACAACGGCGCGCTGGCCAGCCTGCGTCAGGCCAGTCTGCCGCTGATCGCAGCCATCGGCGGCGTGGCCGTGCCCGCACTCATCTACGTGGTCCTGGCGGGCAACGACAGGACGCTGCTCAACGGCTGGGCAATTCCGACGGCGACCGACATCGCGTTTGCCGTGGGCGTGCTGGCCTTGCTGGGCCGCAATATCCCGGGTGCACTGCGTATCTTCCTGCTGGCCCTGGCCATCATCGACGACATCGTGGCCGTGCTCATCATCGCCTTCTTCTACTCCGGCGGCCTGCAGGCCATGGGCTTTGTGGTTGCCGCAGCCGGCGTGCTGCTGGTGCTGCTGTTCAACCGCATGGGCATTGCCGCCGCGCCCCTGTATGTGCTGCCCGGAGCCATTCTCTGGTTCGGCCTGCTCAAGACCGGCGCTCATCCCACTCTGGCAGGTGTGGTGCTGGGTCTGATGACGCCTGTATTTGTACGCCCCGCTTCCATGCCGCTGCTGATCACGGCACAGACGGCCATGCGCAAGGCCGGCGAGCAGATGCTGAGCGGCCGGCCCGATCCGCAGCACCTGCTGCAGGAGTTGCGCACTGCCCAGCTCGCACAGCGCGACCTGCTGCCGCCTGCTCTGCGCCTGCCCATGATTCTTCATCCCTGGGTGGCTTTTTGCATCATGCCCATCTTTGCGCTGGCCAATGCCGGCGTGCAGTTCTCGGACATAGACCTGAGCGCAGCCGCACCACAGACCACGGCCATGGCCGTGCTGGTGGCCCTGGTGCTGGGCAAGCCCCTGGGGGTCTTCATCTGCACCTGGCTGGCCGTCAAGAGCGGGCTGTGCAGCCTGCCCGAGGGCCTGAACTGGCGCGGTGTGCTGCTGGTGGGCCTGCTGGCCGGCATAGGCTTTACCATGTCCATCTTTGTCGGCGGTCTGGCCTTTGCGGATGCGAGCCTGCTGGGCGCGGCCAAGCTGGGCATTCTGGCCGGCTCGGCCATGGCAGCCTTGCTGGGGCTTGGTTATGGATTTGCCATGCGCAAGCGTTTCGAGCAGCCCTGAACGCCACGACACACCGCCGGAAATCAAAAAGGTCAGCCCTGCAAAGGACTGACCTTTTTTCATGCCGCAGAACAATCAGCTCTGCTCGAAAGGTTTCGGGTAAGTGCCGGGCAACAGAATTTCTTTGCCGACCTGGTTGATATTGGTGTGCCCGCAGAAGGCCATGGTGGTGTCCAGTTCCTTGTGGATGATCTGCAACGCCTTGCTCACGCCGGCCTGGCCATAAGCGCCCAGACCGTAGAGGAAGCTGCGACCTATCATCGTGCCTTGCGCACCCAGTGCACGGGCCTTGAGCACGTCCTGACCGCTGCGAATGCCGCCATCCATCCAGACTTCGATGTCCTTGCCCGCAGCCTCTGCAATCGATGGCAAGGCTGCAATCGAAGAAGGCGCACCATCGAGCTGACGGCCGCCATGGTTGCTGACCACCAGCGCATCAGCACCGCTTTGCGCGGCCAGACGCGCATCTTCGGCATCCATCACGCCCTTGAGAATGATCTTGCCGCCCCAGAGCTTCTTGATCCATTCCACATCGCTCCAGTTCAGTGACGGATCGAACTGATCTGCCGTCCAGGACGACAGCGAGGACACATCGCCCACACCATCCACATGGCCGACGATATTGCCGAAGCTGCGGCGCTTGGTACCCAGCATTCCAAGGCACCAGTGCGGCTTGGTCGCCAGATTGATGAGGTTTGCCAGCGTGGGCTTGGGCGGGGTGGACAGGCCGTTCTTGATGTCCTTGTGGCGCTGACCCAGGATCTGCAGGTCCAGCGTCACCACCAGCGCCGAGCAGTTGGCTGCCTTGGCCCGATTGATCAGGCGCTCCATGAAGGCCTTGTCGCGCATCACATAGAGCTGGAACCAGAACGGATGGCGATCGGTGTGCTCGGCTATGTCCTCCAGCGAGCAGATGCTCATGGTGGACAGCGTGAACGGCACGCCAAAGGCCTTGGCGGCCTTGGCTCCAAGAATCTCGCCATCGGCATGCTGCATGCCGGTCAGGCCCGTGGGTGCAATCGCCACCGGCATGGCGACCTCCTCGCCGATCATGGTGGTGCGCGTGCTGCGCCCTTCCATGTTCACGGCCACACGCTGACGCAACTTGATTGACCGGAACTCGTCTTCGTTGGCCCGATACGTGCCCTGGGTGTAAGAGCCCGAATCGGCGTAGTCATAGAACATGCGCGGCACACGACGCTTGGCCACCACACGCAGGTCTTCGATACAGGTGATTTTGGAAAGATCGCTCACGACTTCTAGCCTTGTAATTGGAGTTGAACCCGATGGTAGCCCTCATCGCCGTCATCGGCAGTTCACTATGGTTTGAAGTGATTTATGCCGGTTTTGAAATTTTCTTCAGCGAGGGGAAATCAAGGGCTAATGCTAGGTATGCAAGCCTATTCGCACAGCCACCATCCTTGTCACCACAACAAACAGGAGACAACAGAGATGGTTTGGCAACAGGTCTATGACCCTCTATCGAATATGTGGCTATCCACATTGCTGGCGGCCATTCCGGTCGTGGTGATGCTGGTGGGCCTTGGTTTTCTGCACATGAAGGCCCACCTGGCCGCAGGAGCAGGCCTGATTGCAGCGCTGCTGATTGCAGTCTTTGTCTACAACATGCCCGGCGAAATGGCGGGGCGCGCAGCCTTGTTCGGCGGCTTCACCGGCCTGCTGCCCATTGGCTGGATTGTGCTGAACATCATCTTCCTGCATCAGCTGACCGAGCAGAACGGCAGCTTCAAGGTGCTGCAGGACTCACTTTCCGGGATCACCGAAGACCGCCGCATCCAGTTGCTGCTGATTGCCTTTTCTTTCGGTGCCTTTTTCGAGGGCGCTGCCGGCTTCGGGACACCCGTGGCCGTGACGGCAGCCATCCTGATCGGCCTGGGCTTTTCTCCACTGGCGGCATCCGGTCTGTCGCTGATCGCCAATACCGCACCCGTGGCCTTTGGCGCCCTGGGCACGCCCGTCATCACGCTGGCCAAGGTCCATGGCTACGATCTGATGGAAGTGACCGCCATGATCGGCCGCCAGCTGCCTTTCTTCTCGGTGCTGGTGCCGTTCTGGCTGATCTGGGCCTTTGCCGGTCGCAAGGGCATGATGGAGATCTGGCCCGCGATTCTGGTCACCGGCCTGTCGTTTGCCATTCCCCAGTATCTGGTCTCCAACTTCATCGGCCCAGAGCTGGTGGACATCATCGCGGCCATTGTTTCCATGGCCAGCCTGATCCTGTTCCTGCGCGTCTGGCAGCCCAAGAAGATCTGGACCTCGGCCTCGCTGCGCGGTAAGGATATCAGCGCCTCCGAAGTCAAGCCGCCACAGCCTGTGGCCAAGCACAGCAAGAGCGCGCTGATCGCCGCCTGGACACCCTGGATCATTCTCTCGGTGTTTGTGTTCATCTGGGGCCTGCCACCGGTCAAGGCCTGGCTCAACAGCCTGTTTGCCCCCGCCTTCCCCATGACGGGCCTGCACAATCTGATCGAGAAAATGCCGCCCGTGGTGCCCCAGCCGACCAAGGAGGGTGCGGTCTACACGCTGAACCTGCTGTCTGCCACCGGAACCGCCATTCTGTTCTCGGCCATCGTCAGCGCCTTCGTCATGAAGTACAACCCGGTGACCATAGTGCGCACCTTCTTCAAGACCACATGGCTGGTGCGCTACTCGCTGCTGACCATCGTGCTGATGCTGGCCCTGGGCACGCTGACACGCTACTCGGGCACAGACACCACCCTGGGCCTGGCCTTTGCCAACACAGGTGTGCTCTACCCCTTCTTCGGCACGCTGATGGGCTGGCTGGGCGTGGCGCTCACAGGCTCGGACACGGCATCCAACGTGCTGTTCGGCGGCATGCAGAAGGTCGCCGCCGACCAACTGGGCCTGTCCCCCAACCTCATGGGCGCCGCCAACAGCTCGGGCGGCGTGATGGGCAAGATGATCGATGCGCAATCCATCGTCGTGGCTTCGACCGCCACACGCTGGTTCAACCGCGAGGGCGACATCCTGCGCTACGTATTCTTCCACTCCATCGCCCTGGCCTGCCTGATGGGCCTGTTCGTCACCATGCAGGCCTATGTCTGGCCGTTCAAGCTGATGGTGAACTGAGCCCCCGAGCCGCTTTGCGGCTTGCCCTGACGGGACACCCTAAAGGGCCACACTGACCCTTGCTCGGCATCTCTGGCCTGGGCCGCGGCAGTTTTCCACCGCGCATGTCCCTTTTCTCAACCCACCAGGTGGGCCCCCAGCAGCCGCAGCGCCTTCGGGCCTGCGGCTTTTTTGCGCCGTTTGCAGGGATCAGCGTAACACCAATCCGCAAATTGGTATTACCAATCAATTGCTCAAAACAAGGGAAAACCACTAATTCATGACCAAAACCCCATTTCTATAATCCATCCAACCCGAAATCGCCACATATTGGTCATACCAATTTAGCAAGCGAAGCCGAACAAGACTGCATGACAGCGTCCGGCGCAGGGCGGCATGGTTGTTTAAAGAATTGACGGGGAAGCTTCTGGACGCTCAGGAGGGTTGCCCTCCCCGCATAAATCCAGGAGATCAAGGCAATGCAAGAAATCTGGTCGCAGAACTACGACCCCGCAGGCAATGTGTGGGTGTCGGCGCTGGTGGCGCTGATACCCATCATCTTTTTCTTTCTCGCGCTGACCAAGCTGCGCCTCAAGGGCTATGTGGCGGGCACCATCACGGTGGCGCTGTCCCTGGCCGTGGCGCTGCTCTTCTACCGCATGCCCGTGGCCAATGCGCTGGCAGCAGGCGTCTACGGCTTCTTCTACGGCCTGTGGCCGATTGCCTGGATCATTGTCGCGGCGGTCTTTCTCTACAAGGTCTCGGTCAAGACCGGACAGTTCGACATCATCCGCTCGTCGATTCTCTCGGTCACAGAAGACCAGCGCCTGCAGCTCATCCTGGTGGGCTTTTGCTTCGGTGCCTTCCTTGAGGGAGCCGCCGGCTTCGGCGCCCCCGTGGCCATCACGGCGGCGCTGCTGGTGGGCCTGGGTTTCAGGCCTCTGTATGCAGCCGGCCTGTGCCTGATCGGCAATACCGCCCCCGTGGCCTTCGGCGCCATGGGCATTCCCGTCATCGTAGCCGGTCAGGTCTCGGGCGTCGATGTCATGGCCATCAGCCAGATGGCCGGCCGCCAGTTGCCGTTCATGACCATCATCGTGCTGTTCTGGCTCATGGCCATCATGGACGGCTGGCGCGGCGTGAAGGAAACCTGGCCTGCGGTGCTGGTGGGCGGCGGCAGCTTTGCACTCGGACAGTTTCTGACGGCCAACTACATCGGCCCCGAACTGCCGGACATCACCTCGGCCATCTTCGCCCTGGTGACACTGACCACTTTCCTCAAGTTCTGGCAGCCCAAGCGCATCTTCCGCTTCGACACCGAGCCGGGCGCAGCAAAGATCCAGACGACAGCCCCTGCCAAACTGACGACCGGCATGGTGATCAAGGCCTGGTCGCCCTTCATCATCCTCACGGCCATGGTGACCATTTGGAGCCTCAAGCCCTTCAAGGCGCTGTTCGCCTCGGGCGGTGCACTGTCCGGCACGGTCTTCAGCATTCCCGTGCCCATGCTGCACAATCTGGTGCAGAAAATGGCTCCCGTCGTCGCCGCGCCCACGCCCTATGGCGCGGTCTATTCCTTCAACTGGCTGTCGGCCACTGGAACCGCGATCCTGATCGCCGCCGTGCTCGCCATTCTTTTGCTGCGCCTCAAGCCAGCCGTGGCAGTCCAGACCCTGGGCGAGACCTTCAAGGAACTGGCCCTGCCCATCTACTCCATCGGCATGGTGCTGGCCTTTGCCTTCATCGCCAACTACTCCGGCCTGTCCACCACGCTGGCCATGGCCCTGGCCCATACGGGCAAGGCCTTTGCGTTCTTCTCGCCCTTCCTGGGCTGGGTCGGCGTGTTCCTCACGGGATCCGACACCTCGGCCAATGCGCTGTTCGGCGCCCTGCAGGCCACGACGGC
Organism: Comamonas sp. E6; assembly: GCF_001010305.1. Lineage (NCBI taxonomy): Bacteria > Pseudomonadati > Pseudomonadota > Betaproteobacteria > Burkholderiales > Comamonadaceae > Comamonas > Comamonas sp. E6. The sequence continues at coordinate 46,876 of NZ_BBXH01000006.1, read as the reverse complement.
AGCGCAGCTGGGGCTGCCCGAGGTTCTGGCCGTGACGGCCAACACCACCGGCGGTGTGACCGGCAAGATGATCTCGCCCCAGTCCATCGCCATTGCCTGCGCAGCCGTGGGCCTGGCCGGCAAGGAATCGGACCTGTTCCGCTTCACCGTCAAGCACAGTCTGGCCTTCCTGGTGCTAATCGGCATCATCTGCACGCTGCAGGCTTATGTGTTTCCGTGGATGATTCCCACCACCTGAAACTCCTGCCCGACCCCATGCCCGCCATCCGCCTGTCCGACCGCGTTGCCCAGCAGCTGCTGGAGCTGATCCAGAGCACCCAGCTCCAGAGCGGCGCCAAGCTGCCGACCGAGCGGGCGCTGGCCGAGCAGTTGGGGGTCTCGCGCACGGCGCTGCGCGAGGCCATACAGAAGCTGGCCAGCCGCGGCGTGCTCGAAAGCCGCGTGGGCGCCGGCACCTTTGTCGGCTCGCGCGTGCCGCTGTGGCACGAACAAGCCGTCGCACCGCTGGAATCCTTGCTGCGCGACGACCCCCAGTATCGCTACGACGTGCTGGAAGCACGCCAGGCGCTCGAGCTCAGCACCGCCTGGTATGCGGCCCAGCGTGCCACCGACAAGGACAGGGACCGCATCCGCCACTGCTTCGACGACATGCTGCGCCACCAGCAGGCGCGCGATGCCGCCAGCGCGGCCCGCTCCGATGCGCAGTTCCATCTGGCAATTGCCGAGGCTTCGCACAACGCCGTGCTGGTGCAGCTCATGGGCAGCCTCTTCGAGCTGGTGCTTGGCACCGTGGCCCAGAACCGGCGCCTGATGTTCGTGCATGATGATCTCTCGACGCTGGAGCATCTGACTGGACAGCACCGCAATCTCATGCAGGCCATTGTCGACGGCGAGCCGGAGCAGGCCAGAAGCGCTATCGGCCAGCACCTGGCCTATGTTCACGAAAAGCTGTCCGAGTCGGATGCCGAGGCGGCCCGACGCAAGCGGCTGGATCGTTTTTCCTCTTCCTCCGCCATTTTTTCATGATCATCTCCTCTACCACCGACTACCGCGCGGCTGCGCAAAAGCGCCTGCCGCCCTTTCTATTCCACTACCTCGACGGCGGTGCCTATGCCGAGAAGACGCTGGCCCGCAATGTCGACGACCTGGCCGACGTGGCCCTGCGCCAGCGCGTGCTCAAGGACATGAGCCAGCTGGACACCAGCATCGAGCTGTTCGGCGAGAAGTTCTCGATTCCCGTGGCGCTGGCTCCCGTGGGGCTGACCGGAATGTTCGCCCGCCGTGGCGAAGTACAGGCCGCCATGGCCGCTGATAAAAAGGGCATCCCCTTCACCATGTCCAGCGTCTCGGTCTGCCCCATCGAGGAAGTCGCGCCCAGGCTGGGCCGCCCGATGTGGTTCCAGCTCTATGTGCTCAAGGACCGGGGCTTTATGAAGAACGCGCTGGAGCGAGCCCAGGCCGCCGGCGTCTCCACCCTGGTCTTCACCGTGGACATGCCCGTGCCTGGCGCCCGCTACCGCGATGCGCATTCGGGCATGAGCGGCCCCAACGCCGCCATGCGCCGCTACCTGCAGGCCGTGACCCATCCGCACTGGGCCGTGGACGTGGGCTTGATGGGGCGCCCGCACACGCTGGGCAATATCTCCACCTACAAGGGTCAGAACGTCTCGCTCGAAGACTATATGGGCTATCTGGGCGCGAACTTCGATCCCTCCATCTCGTGGTCGGACCTGGAGTGGATCCGTGACTTCTGGAAGGGTCCCATGCTCATCAAGGGCATTCTCGATCCCGAGGACGCCAGGGATGCGGTGCGCTTCGGCGCTGACGGCATCATCGTCTCCAACCACGGCGGGCGCCAGCTCGACGGCGTGCTCTCCTCGGCACGCGCCCTGCCTGCCATTGCCGATGCCGTCAAGGGCCAGATCAAGATCCTGGCCGACTCGGGCGTTCGCAACGGCCTGGACATCGTGCGCCTGCTGGCCCTTGGAGCAGACTGCACCATGATAGGCCGCGCCTTCGTCTACGCGCTGGCTGCAGAAGGCGAAGCCGGCGTGACCAACCTGCTGAACCTGCTCGAAAAGGAAATGCGCGTGGCCATGACGCTGACCAGCGTCAAGAAGGTCTCGGAGATCACTGGCGATCTGCTGGTACGGGACTGATCCCGCACAGGCTCCGGCCCAGGGCCGGGCCTTGCGGGGATCAGCGCGCCGCACCCTTCTGCCCCAGCCAGATGCCGCCCAGGACCAGGGCCACGCCCGCCATCTGCACGCTCGTCAGCGTCTGGTCCAGGAACACCCACCCCAGCAAAATCGCCGTCAGCGGACTCAGAAAACCCAGCGGCGCCACCATGTTCGGCTCCAGCCGGGCAATGCCGCGAAACCACAGCACATAGGTCAACGCCGCGCCCACCAGACCCAGCCAGGCCAGTCCGATCAGATGGCCGGGCGTGGGCGCCGGAAAATCCGGTCCGGCCCACAGCGCCACCGGCAGCAGCAACACTCCGCCGGCCGTGAGCTGCCAGGCGGTGAAGGTCAACAGCGGCACGGGCGGGCGCCACTTGCGCGTGAGCACCGTGCCGCAGGCCATGGAAAGCGCTGCTGCCAGGCCTGCCGCAATACCTGTCGCATCCAGCGCCACGCCGGGCGTGAGCACCAGCAGGGCCACGCCCGCCAGTCCGGCCAGGGCTGCGAGAACCGAGGCCGGTCGCAGTGCACTGCCCAGCACCCAGGCCGCGAGAAACACCACCACCAGCGGCTGCACGGCCCCCACAGTGGCGGCCGCCCCGCCCGGCAGACGGTAGGCCGAGACGAACAGCATGCTCCAGAACACCGAGAAATTGAGTGCTCCCAGGATGAACACCCGCAACCACCACATGCCCTGCGGCAGACGCCGTGCAAATGCCAGCAACAACAGGCCTGCGGGCAGCGCGCGCAGCAAGGCCACGGTCATCGCGGGCACCTGCGGCAGTAGCTGCGTGGTGACGATATAGCTGCTGCCCCAGATGGCGGGCGCCAGCCCTGTCAGCAGCAGATCCCATGCCCGGGTCTGCCCCGGTGTTCGCACCGCTTGCCGGGCGCTCATGCGAACTCCAGCACCTGCTCCAGCGGCCGGCGCGGCTTCTGCGGCCAGTTGCCGGCTGCTGCACGGCCCACGGTGACAAGCATCACTGGAACCTCCTCGCTCGCCAGACCGAAGCTCGATGTCACGCCTTCGGCGTCGAAGCCCGTCATCGCACAGGACGCCAGACCCATGGCCTGCGCCGCATGCATCAGCGTCATGGCGCCAAAGCTGGCCGAGCGCAGGGCCTCGTCGCGCACCGCCTGCGCGCTGGCGTACTGCTGCTGCGCGGCCTGCAGCCATCCCTGCGCCATGGCGGCAGGCATGAAGCCCCCGTCCACAAAGGGCTGCAGCCGTTCGGCCAGCGCCTCGGGGTCGGCCAGCACGCCGCAGACGATGAAGCAGACGGCCGCCTCCTGCACCTTGGCCTGATCCTGGGCCAGGGCGCGCAGCCTGGCTTTGACTGCGGGCGTGCGCACGGCGATGAAGCGCCAGTTCTGAAGGTTGTAGGCCGTGGGTGCACGCGTGGCCAGTTGAACCAGCCGCGCTATCTCGGCATCGGCCAGGCTGTGGGAGTCATCGAAGCGGTTGGCCGAGATGCGCTGCTCGATGAGAGCGAGTGTGGGGTGAGGGGTAGTCATGGCATGACTGTAGATAATTCACTCTGAATTGATAATTGGCTTTTATAAAAACAAACCATTCACCAACAGAGAAGAATCACATGGACCGACTGACCGCCTTGCAAGTCTTTCATCGCGTCGCGCAGCGCGGCAGCTTTGCCGAGGCGGGCCGCAGCCTGGGCCTGTCGCCAGCCGCGATCAGCAAAAACATCGCCGAGCTGGAGGCCCATGTGGGCACGCGCCTGATCCAGCGCACCACACGGCGCATGGCGCTGACGGAGGAAGGCCGCCTGTATCTCGAGCATGTCACGCGGGCGCTGGATGCGCTGGCCGATGCCGACTCGGCGCTATGCCCCTTCAAGGCCGCGCCCAGCGGCCTGCTCAAGGTCAGCGCACCCATGACATTCACGCTGACGCAGATGTCTTCCGCCATTCCCGCCTTCCTGGAGCGCTACCCCGAGCTGCAGCTGGACCTGCACCTGGACGATCGGCGCGTCGACATCGTGCGCGAAGGCTTCGATCTGGCCATACGCGGCAGTGACCGGCTCGAGGACTCCTCGCTGATCGCGCGTCCGCTGACAAGCATGTCACATGTGCTGTGCGCCACTCCCGGCTATTTCGAAAAGCACGGCCGCCCGCACACGCCTGCCGACCTCAACGGCCTGGAGCACATACGCTTCAGTCTCTCGGGCCATGCGGATGCCTGGGAATTCGAGCAAGGCGGGCACATGGAGAGCGTGGCAGTCAACGCGCGCTATTCGGTGTCCTCAAGCCTGGCAGTGCGCGACGCACTGCGCGCGGGCTTTGGCGTCAGCCTGATCCCGCGACCCTATGTCGAGGAAGACCTGCGCACGGGCCGGCTGCAGGCCGTCCTGGAGGACTGGAGCACGGTGAAGACCACGCTCTATGCGATTTATCCATCACGCCAGCATGTGACGCCCAAGCTGCGCGCGCTGCTGGACTTTCTGGTCGCGCAGTTCGATTCCGGCAACTGAGCCTCCGGGTCATTGGCCAGCCTTCAGCGCCGGCGTTGACTCTGGATCTGCTCCGGCCCGGCCACCAGGGCGCCGGCACCGCGCACCTCGAGCGCAATGCTGTCCAGCACCTTGCCGGAGGCATCGAGCAGCTCCAGCCTGTGACGCCCCGGCCAGGGCAGCCAGCCCAGCTGACTGCCGCGCCCCAGCTCGCGCTGCACTTCTCGCATCACGGGTTGAGCGTTCTTGTCTGCTGTGGCCGGCGCTCCATATTGCCGGGTCACCAGCCGCCAGCGCAAGCTGCTGTCGCGCCAGTCCTGCTCGGCCGCCATGCCGGCCTGGCGCGCCACCAGCTGCACGCGCTGGCTATCGGGTGGAATATCGGGGTCCAGCGCCAAAATGGTGCCATTGGCCGGGCGCGAGATACGTACAGCGGCCGCAGCCACGGCACTGCCGGACTTGCTGGCTTTTTGCCTTGCAAGGTTTTTCTGTTCCGTGCCGCCAGCCACGTGATCCATGGCAAACAGTGATTGCTCGGTCCCTGCCACAAACCATTCGCCGCGTGCACTTTCGATAGGCATGCCGCCGCTTGCCAACGCACCGAACTGCACTTGCTGCTGCAGCACGCCGATCGGAGCCCTGGGCGCGCGGCTGGACAGGTTGCGATGCAAAAAGCCCATGATATCGGCCCATATGGGCGCTGCGCCGCTGGTGCCGCTGACCGAATGCATGGCCTCGCCACCCGCATTGCCCACCCAGACGCCCACGGTGTAGCGCTCGGACCAGCCCACGGCCCAGTTGTCGCGCATATCCTTGCTGGTGCCGGTTTTCACGGCCGTCCAGAAGCGCGTGGCCAGCACGCTGTCCGTGCCGAACGTCGGGGCCCGCGCCATATTGTCGGAGAGAATGTCGCCCACGATAAAAGCTGCCCGCACATCCAGTGCCTGCACCGCGTCGTCGCCGGTTTTGCCGCCGGCCTTGCGGCTTTCAGTCTGAGGCAAGGCCCAGCTCACGGGACGATATTGACCGCTATTGCCCAGTGCCCGATAGGCATTGGTCAGATTGAGCAGCGCGACCTCGCTACTGCCCAGCGCCAGGCTGAAGCCGTAATAGCCCCCGCTTTCACGCAGCGGCAGACCCAGTTTTTTGAGCTGCTCGAAGAAGGCGTCGGGCGTGACCATGACCAGCGTGCGCACCGCAGGCACATTGAGCGAGGACGCCAGCGCCGTGCGCGCCGACACCCAGCCCTTGAAGCGCCGGTCGTAGTTCTGCGGAATGTAGAGGCCGTTCTGCGTGGGAATATGGGCCGATGAATCCTCGATCAGCGAGGCGGCCGTGATGCGCTTTTCGGCAATCGCCTGGGCGTAGAGAAACGGCTTGAGCGTGGAGCCGGGCTGACGCAGCGCGGTCACGCCATCGACCTCGGACGCCTGGCTCAGCGTTCCTGAGGAGCCCACCCAGGCCAGAATCTCGCCTGTTCGGTTGTCCAGCACCACGGTCGCACCATCTTCCACATTGCGGCCCTGCAGCTCGCGCAGATGCTGCTGCAGGCTGGCCACGGCAAAGCGCTGCAAGGGTGCGCTCAAGGTTGATCGCACCTGCTCCTGCCCCCTGTTCTGGGGCAGCGCCAGCCAGCGCCGTGCGAAATGCGGGGCCACGCCCTCGCTGGCCAGCCATTGACGCCGCTGCAGAACGCTGGAGGTGTAGAGCTGCATGGCCGAGCAATCCCTGGCCGCCACATCATCGGGCACCATCACCTGCAGCACGCCGCAGGCACGCTGGGCCACCCGCTCCACCGAGGCATTGGGTGCCCGCACCAGGGCTGCGGCAATGGCGGCCTCGCGCGCGTCCAGCCCGTGTGCGGCCTTGCCGTACAGGCTTTGCGACAGCGCAGCGATACCCACGATCTCGCCGCGGAACGGCACCAAGTTCAGATAGGCCTCGAGAATTTGGTCCTTGCGCCAGCGCCTGTCCAGCACCTGGGCCGCCACAGCCTGCCCCACCTTCTGCACCACGCTGCGCCCACCCGGTCCCTGACGCCAGTCTCCATCCAGCAGACCGGCGAGCTGCATGGTGATGGTGCTCGCGCCGCGCGTGCGTGTGTTCCAGAGGTTGCCCCAGGCAGCTGCGGTGACGGCAGCCCAGTCCACGCCGCTGTGCTCGTAGAAACGCTTGTCCTCGCTGAGCACCAGGGCCGTGCGCAGTGCCGGCGAAACATCGGCCAGAGCCACCCAGGGTCCGCGGCGCACCGTGCTGTCGGTGCGCAAACGCTGCAGCACCTCGCCTTCGCGCGAAAGCAGCAGGGTCTCCGACGAGCGATGGTCGCTGCGCACCTCGTCATAGCTGGGCACGGCTTGGCTGCTGGCGGCAAGACCCAGCCACAAGGCGGCCGTCATGCCAACGGCTCGCCAGGACGGCTTCATTCTCGAGGGCTGGAAATACCGCTGCATGCCTTGTTTCATGTCTTTGTGCGCTGTTGAAAGTCAGCAGGCATTGTCCCAAAGATGGCACGGCAAACTGTCCGCTCAGACAAGCGGCAATAAAAAAGCGGCTCCAGCGAGCCGCTTTTTCCGGAACCACTGCCTTTTCTTCAGGCCGTGAACTTCTTGATCTTGAACGCCAGTATCACCATCAGCACGCCAAAGATGACGGCATAGGTCGCCAGCACCCACAGCATGGCCATCATGCCCGCGCCGGGTTGCATCAGCACGAAGATGCCGAAAAGCACCGAGAGCAGCCCCCCGAGCACCAGCACCCATTCGCCTTGAATTTCCTTGCGCAGACGCAGCGCCGCGACGATCTGCAGCACACCAGTCATCAAGGCCCAGACGCCGATATAGATAGTCAGAACCAGCGCGGTAATCGCAGGGTTGATGACCGTGAGCACCCCCACCACCACACCCGTCAGCCCCCACAGCAAAACCACCCACCAGTGGCGCGACTGCTGGCGGCTCTTGATGGCGGTGTAGATGCCTAGCAGGCCGTCGACAAACACATAGGCGCCAAACACCAGCACCAGCGCGGCGGCGGACGCCGCAGGCTGCATCCAGGTCAGCACGCCGAAGATGATGGCGGCGGCGCCGCGCAGCAACAGCACCCACCAGCTACGGTGCAACATGATGGACATGGACGGAATTTCTACAGGCATGAAGACTCCTCTCTTTTAGAACGTGTTTACGTTCTCAGGGTTTCACAACAGTGCGACTTGTGCAGCCACTCGTCTCTCGACTCCAGCTCCGAACCTAGCAACAAGCTCAGTCCAGCGTCAACATCACAGGCTGGTGGTCAGACGCCTGTGTGGCGCTGTCAACACTCCAAGTGTGCACTCTCTGACACAAGCTGTCGCTGACCCATATCAAGTCACATGCCCCAGGCTCTGCTCCCCAGGTTCGATCCACTAGTCTGAAGGTCGGAGGCTGCGGTTGTCCGGGATACAGCACATCCCAGCTATTGCGCCACTGCCCGGCCTGCAGACAGCCTTCCTCACCAGCAGCCCAAGGTGCGGACAGAACGGCATATTCGGGCTCGTGCGGCTCGAAGTTGAAATCCCCGCAAAGCACGGCATGACGGGTATGCGGCTTGGTTTGATAGGGCGAGCCATCGTTGGCCGGCTGGGGCGGGGCATCCGCCAGCGCACAGGCCTGCATCTGCAGGGCACGCAGTGCGCCGGCCTGCGCCATGCGCTGACGCGTCGAGAAATATTCGAGATGCGTGGTCATGATGCGCACCTGCCCCAGCGCCGCGTCATCGACCGTGACCACGGAACACATGCGCTGCATGCAGCGCATATCGGCTTCTGCCGGCATGGGCAGCAGATAGTGCTGAACCAGCAGCACCGGCAGCCGCGTGGCAATCAGATTGCCAAAACGCTGATGGCCCCGGGGCGTGAACTCATCGACCGATGCGCCAAAGAAAATCTGCCAGCCCGGCAACAGCGCCTTCAGCTCGGCCAACTGGTCGCCGGGCCTTCCTTGCAGATCGGGGTAGTTGACGGCGATTTCCTGCAGGCACAGCACATCCAGACCGCCGGACTGCTCGCCCATTTGCAGCGCGTGACGCACGATGCGTTCCACACTGACCAGTCCATCCATGCCGCAGCACCATTGCACATTCCAGGTCAGGATATTCATCTTGTCGCGTCTTTCCAGATTGAAAGTGGCTGAAGCCCCCGCAGCCACCATTTTTACAGCAGCTGATCAGGCCAAGTTCTCGCGCAACTGGAACACATTGCCTTCCTTGTCCATGGCATTGCAGGCCGCAAAGCCAGGACCTTGCCAACGCTCGTCAAACACCTGTCCGCCCAGCGCCTGTGCAGCGCTTTCGGCTTCGGCAATCGCCGGCACGGTGACGAAGAACTTGAGCGCCACATCGGCACGGCGCTGCGGTGGCGTGCCGATCTTGACCCGCGCCGCAATCTCGGCAGGCAGGGCGTGAATCACCAGTTGCAGGGCTGCGGACTCCAGCACGATGACGTGCGCATCTTCATGCAGTCGCCGCATGCCCAGAACCCGCTCATAGAAGCCTGCCAGACTCTGGAAATCCTTGGCATAAATCAGCACACCAGCAGCAGCGGGACCGGGCATCGTCAACTCCTCAAATGGTTTGACTGTATCCCAGTCACTTGATGCCTGCGCGCATGAAGCTTTGCACGAACTGGCGCTGGAACAGCAGGAATGCAATAAGCAGCGGCCCTGAAGTCATCAGTGTGGCGGCGCAGATAGTCGACCATTCCACGCCCGATTCCACGCTGGAGAAAACCTGCAGGCCCACGGTGAGCGGACGCGACTGCACGCTGTTGGTGATGATCAGAGGCCAGAGAAAATTATTCCAGTGAAAGCTCACCGAAACCAGCGCAAATGCCGTGTAGACCGGCCTGGCCAGCGGTACGTAGACACGCCAGAGAATCTGCAGCGTGCTGGCACCTTCCACGCGCGCAGCTTCGTCCAGCTCGCGGGGTATGCCCATAAAGGTCTGGCGCAGCAAAAAGATGGCAAAGGCCGAGGCGAAATACGGCAGACCTATGCCCGCCAGAGTATCGACCGCTCCCAGCCCGGACATGGTCTGATAGTTCGCCACCAGCAGAATGTCCGGCATGATCATCAGCTGTATCAGCACCAGCGCAAACGCCACATTGCTGCCGCGAAAGCGCAAGCGTGCAAAGGCAAATGCAGCCAGCGTGGACAGCAGCAGCTGCACCGCCAAAATCATGGCCACCAGCAAGATGGTGTTGAGAAAATAGCGCGCAAACGGCGCGGCTTCCCAGGCATGGCGGAAGTTCTGCAGCGTCCAGGGCGCGGACAGATCCAGGCGCGTGGACGCATCGGAGGGGTGAAACGCCGTCCAGACAGCATAGGCCAGCGGCAGCAGCCACAGCAGCGCCAGCGTCCAGGCGGCCAGGGTGTCCAGCCATGAAGCGCCATAAAAGCTCACGCCCTGGCTCTCCCGGGCGCTCCTGCGCCCCGGCAGAAATGAAGCAGCTGTCATTGATAGTGCACCTTTTTGTCCAGCACAAAGAACTGGAACAGTGCCACGGCAGCCAGCACCACGACCAGCACCACGGTGATGGCCGCGGCATAGCCGGTGTCCCAGAACTTGAAGCCCACTTCGTAGAGGTGATAGAGCAGCAGCGTGGAGGCATTGTCCGGCCCGCCACGTGTGAGGATGAACACATGGTCCACCAGCCGGAAGGCATTGATCACGGCGTTGACCAGGATGAACAGCGTGGTCGGCATGAGCAGCGGCCACTGCACGCGGCGCAGGAAATACCAGCGCGATGCGCCTTCGATGACCGCTGCCTCCTTGAGGCTGGGGTTGAGCGTCTGCAGCGCGGCCAGATAGAAGATCATGAAAAAGCCGGCCTCCTTCCACACGGCCACCAGCGTGATGCAGGCCAGGGCCGTGGACGGATCGCCCAGCCAGTTGTGCGCGTCCAGGCCCAGTGCGCCGCGCAACTGCTCCAGCAGTCCGTACTGAGGCGTGTAGAAGAACAGCCAGATATTGGCCACGGCAATCATGGGCAGCACCGTGGGCGTGAAATAGGCCATGCGCAGCAAGGCCCGCCCCGCGAGCTTCTCGTTGACCCACAGCGCCATCAGCAAGGCCAGCCCCATGGACAGCGGAATGGTGGCTGCGGCAAACCAGAGGTTGTTGCGCACGGCCTGCCAGAAGACGGGATCATCGACCATGAGCGCATAGTTTTCCAGCCCCACCCATTCGCCGGACTGGCCGCCACGACCCGTGGCATGCAGGCTGTCGATCAACGTGGACAAGGCCGGCCAATGTGTAAAGCCCAGCAGCAGCACCAGCGCCGGCATGAGCAGCAGCCAGGCATGCACGGCCTGCTTTCGCGCTGCGGCCTGCGCCAGCCTGCGGGCGGTCCTGGATGGCAAGGGCGCAGACATGACGCCCTTGTCGGTTTCAAGCGCCGGACTGCTCATTACTTGTAGCGACGCAGAATGCGCTCGGATTCCTTCTGCGCCTCTTCCATGGCCTGGGCTGCGGTCTTGGTGCCGTTCAGGGCCGCCTGAATCGCATCGTTGAGCACCTTGGTCACACGCTGGTTCTCATGGGTGGAATACTCGGCCACCGACACCGGCAGTTGATCGCGCGCCACCAGTGCCTGGGGAAATTCCTGGCCGTACTTCTTGAGTGCGGGAGTCTCGTAGGCTGCAGGCGAGACCGCCACATAGCCGCTGTCCATGCTCCACTGCGCGGCACGCTCTGGCTGGGTCACCCATTTGGCAAACTCGAACGCAGCCTGCTGCTGCTGCCTGGGCGCATTCTTGAAGATGTAGAAATTGCCCCCGCCCGTGGGCGAGCCCTTGCGGACATTGCCGGCGATCTGGCCCACGCCGAAGTCGAACTTGGCATTGGCACGGATATTGGTGAGATTGCCCGTGGTCGTCACGATGATGGCGGCCTTCTTTTCCATGAAGTCCCTGGGCGTCGTGCCCCACTCCACCACACCTGCCGGGTGCACGCCGTCCTTGACCAGGCCGACCCAGAAGTTCAGCGCTTCCACCACCTTGGGGTGGTTGAGCATGACGCGGGTGCCGGACTCGTTGGCCAGCAGCACATCATTGGGCGTGGTCAGGGTCTGCAGCATCCAGTAGCCAAAGCCGGTGGACGGAATCTGGATGCCGTATTGCACGACCTTGCCGCTGGCGTCCTTCTTGGTCAGCTTGTGGGCGGCCTCCTTGAGCTCCTTCCAGTTCTGGGGCGCCTGGTCGGGGTTCAGGCCGGCCTCCTTGAAAGCTTCCTTGTTGTAGTACATCACCACGGTGGAGCGCTGAAAGGGCACGCCCCAGGTCTTGCCACCGGTCTGGCTGTTGGCCATGAAGGCGGGGTAAAAGCCCTTGAGCCAGGCCTTGTCGGCATCGGTCTTCACGAAGTCGTCAATAGGCGCAATCGCGCCCTCGTCCATCAGCGTGAACATATCGGTGGACAGCAGCACCGAAGTCGCAGGCGCCTTGCCGGCCTTGTGCGCCGTCAGCGCCTTGACGATGGTTTCCTGATAGGTGCCGGCATAGATGGGCGTGATCTTGTATTGCGGATGCGCCTTGTTGAAGTCCGCCGCATAACCGTCTATCACCTTGGTGATGGGGCCGCCCACGGCCACGGGGTAATAGAAAGGCACTTCCAACGGGGACTGCGCAAGAGCAGTGCCCGCCAGGCCAAGGCCGGCGGCAGCGGCGATCACGCCATGAACAAAGGTTTGACGACGCATGGGAATCTCTCCTCGGGAATTGCAGACAATGGAAAACACCGGCGGCTCAGGCTGCGGCCAGCAAGGAGCGAGCGGATTCCACCGCCTGCCCGCAAACATGAATGCGCCCGCCCTGCGCATCGAACCAATGCGAAGCCTGCTGCGGCCAGTACAGGATCACGCCTTGTCCAGGCCGCAGATCGGCATGGGCATGGCCGGGCACACGCGCCGTCAGCAGCTCGCTGCCCACCCGGCAGCGCAGCACCAGATCGGCACCCAGATATTCAAAGCCCTGCACGGTGGCCGGAATGCCGTTGCCCAGACCCTCGTTGCCGCCGTCGGCATTACCTGCCACGGCAATCACCTCGGGCCGCACGCCCAGCGCCTGCGGATAGGCGCTGCCAGCCACCAGATCCGGGGCAACGACCACATCGCTGCCTGCAATCCGGTTGCCCTGCAGGGCCACGATGTTCATGGCGGGCGTGCCGATAAAGCGCGCGGCAAACGTGGTGGCGGGCTTGGCATAGATCTCGCGCGGCCCGGCCGCCTGTTCCACCCGGCCCTTGTTGAGCAGCACCACCTGATCGGCCATGCTCATGGCCTCGGCCTGATCGTGGGTCACATAGACCACGGTGAGGCCCAGACGCTGCTGCAGCTCGCGCAGCTCGGCGCGCATTTCCTGGCGCAGCTGGGCATCGAGATTGGATAGCGGCTCGTCCATCAGACAGACCCTGGCCTGCGCCACCAGCGCACGGCCCAGCGCCACGCGTTGCTGCTGGCCGCCCGAGAGTTGCCCGGGCCGGCGCTCCAGCAGTGCCGTCAGCCCCAGCAGCTCGGCCGTTTGCTCAAGACGCTGCTCGCGCTCGGCCTTGCCAAGCTTGCGTACCCGCAGACCGAACTGAATGTTGTCGGCCACGCTCAGATGCGGGAACAGCGCATAGTTCTGAAACACCATGGCAATGCCGCGCTCTGCGGGCGGCAGATGTGTGACGTCGCGACCATCGATGTGCACCGACCCCGAGGTGGGAATGTCCAGCCCGGCAATCATGCGCAAGGTGGTGGATTTGCCGCAGCCCGAAGGGCCGAGCAAGACGCAAAACGAGCCTGGTTCAATGCGCAGATTCACGGCATGCAGGGCCGTGGCGTCACCCCAGGATTTGGCGACGTTCTCCAGCTCGATCAAAGACATCACACCAGTCTAGAAAGACTGGATGACAGCCGCGTGTCAACCCGGATACTGTAAAAAACAGGAGCTGCCTTCGCTTTTCATTCATTGATTTCAGATAGAAATACCCTTGAATCATCCTTTTCAAAAGCGCAAGCAGCTTCTGTATTCATAGCATCCATGCATGAAAAAGCCCCGGCTGCTTGCGCAGACCGGGGCTTGGCGTACGGCCGAGAAGCCGCGGAGGGCTTACTTCGGCATCACCACCTTGAGCTTGGCGTTGGGAATCTCGCCAAACATCTCGGGCGCATACAGCGCTTCGGCACGCGTGGGCGGCAGGGCAAATTCACCGGCGTTGTTCAGGCGCACCGTGTATTCGACCTTGGTCGTCCCTGCGGGCAGGTACTGGTAGTAGGCACGGTAGGACTCGAAGCTGCGCTCCTCGTAGGCCAGCCAGCCGGCCCCCTCCTGCTTCTCGCCCTTGGATGCGATCTCGGAATCGCGGCCCAGGCCGCCACCCAGAATGGTCGCCCCCGTGGGGACGGGATCGGTGATGGCCACCCAGGTCATATCGGTCTTGGCCTGCACCTCCAGCGTCACGCGCAGCACATCGCCGCGCGTGTACTGGCCGCCACCAAACATGCCCTTGTCCGCCTGCTCCACGGGCGTGACGGTCTTCTTGATGGTGTAGCCGGCGCTGAAAGGCGCCTTCAGGGCCACGGCCGCCACGGACTGCACGGTCAGCCAGGGCTTGCCCGTGCCTTGCTGCGTCACGCTCAGCTGGCCCTTGCCAGCCTTGGCCCAGGGCATGAACATGGTGTTGTTCATCAGGCCGCCGGCACGCACGGGCTCGCCGAAGACGCTGTTGGAGTGGGCCGTGCCCTGCGCATCCTCGGACGTGGCACGCCTGACCTCGGCCCAGTTCACCTTGGCCTCGTTGCCGTTCATGCTGGCCACGGTACTGCCGGCCACGGGCTCGGACTCGAACTTCTGCGAGAAGCGGCGCAGGGCCAGAGCTCCCCAGAGGTTAGCCGTGGTCGTGTTCCAGGCACCGGACTGCTGGCGTGCGATAAAGCCGCTGACCAGGCGCGGCATGTCTTCGGCCCATGCCGGGTCGTTGATGGTCGCGAGGATCAGGCGTGCCAGATTCACGTCAGGGCCCTGCATCAGCCACCACCAGCTATCGTCCTGGTCGGTCGAGAAGCCGGCGCGCGTGCCGTTGTAGGTCAGGCGGGCACGCAGAATCTGCATGGCCTGTGCCAGGCGCTCGTCGCGCTGGGGCGCATCGCTCATGCGCTGCAGCAGCATCACCCAGTCGATGACCGTGTGCGTGGGCCACTGGTTGGGCGTGGCATTGATGCTGTCGAGCATGCGCGGCGTGGCCTTGCCCGACAGTGCCAGTGCAGCAATCGCCGCCAGCTTGCGCATTTCCAGATCCTTGCGCGGGCTCCAGAAGTTGCGCTGGATGCGGCCTTCCACAAACGCGATCAGGCCGTCCTCCATGCGCGCACGTTCGGCGGCAGGAATCACGAAGCGCTTGTCAACGCCCTGCGCCATGGCCGACAGGTTCAGCAGATGCGCGGTCAGCGTATCGCTGCCGCGGCTGACCGATCCGTCCTGGGGCGGGAAGTAGTTGGCCAGGCCGTCACCGTCCAGATAGTTGGGCAGCTGGGCCATGGTGCTGCCCCAGAGATCGGCGTTGTTCATGCCGACGGCCTTGCTGGTGGTCTGCTCCAGGCAGGAGTAGGGGTAGCGGGCCCACCAGTCGCGCACGCCGGGCAGGCCTTCGGTCAGCTTGGGCACCAGCGACATCTGCAGACCACCGCGACCGGGCAGGGCATCGGCGGGCGGATTCACGGGCACGCTATAGCTGCCGTTGACCTGCACCAGCGTGGCCTGCTGCACCGACAGTGGCACGGCGGGCACGATGCGCTGGCTGATCTTGAGCGCATCCTGCGCCGCATCGGCGCCGCCAGCGGTGTCGCGCGCGGAAATCTCCCAGATCAGCGCCTCGGCACGCGTGCCGGAGAGCTGGGCCGGAGCCTTCACATCCCAGGCCACTTCACGCGCCTCGCCGGCGGGAATCTCCACGGTCTGGGCCTTGAGCTCCAGCATGGTGGCGCGCGGCGTGACCTCCACCTTCATGGCCTTGGCCGAGGTGTTGCGCAGCGTGACCTGGGCGCGGAACTGATCGTCCTCGCGCACCAGGGGCGGCAGGCCGCTGATGATCTGCAGATCCTGCGTGGTGCGGATCGCCGCCTGGCCGGTGCCGAACAGGCTCACGCCCGCATCGGCCACGGCCACCACCTGGAAGGTGGTCAGGGCGTCGTTGAGCGGCACCTCGATCAGCGCCATGCCGTTGCCGTCCAGCACCACATCGGGCTTCCACAGCAGCAGGGTATCGAGCAGTTCGCGCGTAGGGCTGCGGCCACCGCCACCGCCCGCAGGCACGGCCTTCTTGCCGTAGTGGCGCCGGCCGATCACCTCCATCTGGGCCGTTGCCGTCTGCACGCCCCATTCGCGGCGCGTCAGCATGGCATCGAGCAAATTCCAGCTGCTGTTGGGCATCAGCTCCAGCAAGGCCTGGTCCACGGCCGCCAGCGCCACATGGGCACCTGCTGCAGGCTTGCCATCGGGCAGCGTGGCCTTGATGGTGACCTTGGCCGTGCCGCGCACCTTGTAGCTGGACTTGTCCGAGGAAACCTTGACGTCCAGGGTATTGCTCTTCAGGCCCACGCGAATTTCGGACATGCCGAAACGGAAGGCCGGCTTGGAGAGGTCCACCATGGAAGTCGGCGCGATGAATTCCTTGCCGTCATTCCAGAAGGCACGCCACCACTCCAGCGGCGACTTGAAGCCCCAGGTGAAGAAGCTGTACCAGGGCACTTCCATCAGGCGGCCGCGCAGCGCCAGCACGCTGACATAGGCATTGGGGCCCCAGTTGTCTTCGATCTTGACGTCCACCGTGGGGTTGTCACCCGCCAGCTCCACCACCTGGGTGCTGACGATGCCTTCGCGCTCCACGGCCACCAGCGCCGTGGCGCGGCGGAAAGGCATGCGCACCTGAAAGCGCGCGGTCTCGCCGGGCTCATAGCTCTTGCGCTCGGACAGCACGTCCATGCGGTCATGGTCTTCGCCGCCGAACCAGAGTTCGCCCTGGCCCGTGACCCACACCGAGGTCGCGGCCTGGCTGCTGCGGCCTTCCTTGTCGGCGGCCTTGACGATCAGCTCCACCTCGCCGGGCTGGGACAGCTGGGCCTCGCATTGAACAAGGCCATGACTGTCGCTGGTGCCCGAGCACACGGTGCCCAGATTCTTGAGCGTGGTCTGGTTGTCGTAGCTGTAGAAGCCGCCCACCAGCCGCTTGCGGCTGGAGGTGGTGATGCGCGCCACGGCCTCGACCTTGACGGGCACGCCGGCCTGGGCCTTGCCTGCCGTATCCAGCGTCAGCGCCTGAAAGCGCAGCTTGCGGTCCACCGAGATCCAGTTCTCGGAGCGCACGCCGGCCACCACGGCAGCCGGCCAGATGGTGCGTGTGCTGCGCAGGGTCTGCACCTCGCCGTTCGGGTCGGCGTAGGTCGCTTCCATCAGCAACTCGCGCGGCTCGCCGGACTTGGGCAGCTTGTCGATAGCGACCTTGCCCAGACCATTCTTGTCCAGCGTCACGGGAAGCTTGTCAGCCACGACCTTGGTGTCGTCGGCCGCCGTGCTTTCCTCATCGTCGCTGCTGCCCACGTCCTGGGCACTGCGCGGCGGGTTGAAGCTGAAGCCGTCCCAGCCCGCGAAATCCAGCGATTTGGAACGCAGCAGAGCCGACACCTTGACCGGCAAATTGGCGGCAGCGCCACCCGAGACATAGTTGATCTGCACTTCGGCAGGCACGCTGCTGACAGCGTAGAGCTGCTCCTTGCCGGCCGGGCCCACACGTCCCTCCATCACCGGAAGGCGGAACTCCTCGACACGGAAGATGCCCGTGCTGAAGCTGGAGCGACGGCCGCTGCCATTGGTATAGCCCAGCTCCACCGCATATTCGCCGAGCTTGGCGGCCTTGGAGATGGGGAACTCGCTGCTCGCGCTGCCATTGGCATTCCAGCTCAGGGCCTGGGTAAAGCGCTGGCCACTGCCCAGATGGGTGATGGTCAGGCGGTCAGGCTTGTCCTGGGTCTGTTCAAAGCCCGTGGAGTTCTTGCCGGGGCCCGTCAGGGCACGCAGAAAGTGCTTCATGGACACGGTTTCGCCAGCACGGAACAGCATGCGGTCAAACACCGTATGCGCGACTTCGTCGCGCTTGCTGCTGGAGCTGGTCGGCACATTGAAGCGCCAGGACTCTATGCCCTTGTTCCAGTTGCTCCAGACAAAAGCCAGTTCCTCGCCAGCCTCGGTCTTGGCACGCGCACTCACGAAATAAGAGTTGCTGCGGTAGTAGCCGTCTTCGTTGCTGCAGGAAGGCGGATTGGGATTGAGGCCGTTGAAGGTCACCAGACCCTGGGCATCACTGACGGCCGAAGCAATCGCCTGACCGTTGCAGTCCGAGACCTGCACTGTGGCGCCCGGCACCACCTTGCCCTTGTCCAGCGTCGTCACCCAGGCCACGGAGTTCTCGCGCCCCAGCTTGAAGTGCACGGCCAGATTGGTCACCAGCACCGAAGTGCGCACATACATGGTGCGGCCCGCTCCATAGCCTTCGTCGAGCAGAGACTGGCCCAGCATGGGCGAGGCGATCTCCACTACCTGGAAGCCCGGGTTCAGCGGAATGCCGACGACCTCGAAGGGGCGCGGGTCGCTCTTGGCCGCCTTGGGCAGCTCCAGCGTCTGGGTCTGGCTCTGGCCGTCCAGCAGCGACAGCATGCGGGTCTGCACCCAGTGCTTGTCGTCGTTGATGACAGGAGGCAAGACCTTTACATCACGCGCGGCGCGCTTGCGCTCAACGCTGTAGCTGTCATAGCGCTCGACTTTCTTGAGCCAGGCGATGATGTCGGCGTCCGAGCCGCCCTTCTTGGTACGCACCACGCTGGCGTCCAGCGACTTGCCCAGAAGCTGCGGCTCCACATTGCGCAGCGTCACGGGCAGCAGCGCCGGGCCCTTGGGGCCTTCGGCAAAGCGCTCGACGATGCCGAAGGGCGCGGCGGCAAACTTCACCAGCGGCGGCATATTGCCCGTGGCCGTGGCCAGCGGGAACATATTGGCATTGCTCAGCGTGCGACCCGCGGCATCCTTGAACTGCGGCGGCAGCTCCACCACATACTTGGTGTTTGGCTGCATGGTGGCGGGAAAGCTCACGCTGTCCACCAGCGAATCCTCGGCCAGCTTGTCGCCGTTCTGCTCGATGATGGGTGCCACGGCCGAGGCACCGCTCTTGAGGCGTATGCCTTCGATCAGCTTGCGCGGCACGGGCGCGCTGAATGACAGACGCATGGGGCGGATCGGCAGGCAGGCGGCGTTGGCGTTCTCGCGCTCGCAGCTGAAGTCGGCGCTGAAGGGCTGGCGCACCTGGTACTCGTAGCGCTGCTCGTCCTTGCTGACCAGGCCATTGGCCATGGCCACGCCCTTGCCATAGACCAGGGTCATCTTGCTGCCCGAGGTCAGACGGCGGTTACAGGCCAGCACCACGAAGTTCTGCGGGTTCTTGGCCGCATCCTTGTCCCAGTGGCGCTGCTCGAGCACGGCCTCGCGGTCCTTGCCCTCGATCAGTTGCACGGGAATGCGCTCGCCCACACCTTCGGAGGTACACCAGACGCGCTGCTTGAGGCTGTCGACGGATGCCGCACCCGTCAGGCGCAGAGCAAAGTACTGCTGCTCGTCCACCTCTTCATAGGTATCGGGCGCGATGCGGGCCACCTGCGGTCCGCCGGTCTGGAACTGATAGCTGGCTGCGCCCGTCAGGGCCGTACCCGCGACGCTCTTGAACTGAGGGTTGAGCTGGGCCGTGCAACGCACGCCGGCGGGCAGGTTCTGGGCAAAATCGAATACCCATTCCTTTTCGCTATTCCAGCGCCCCGTGCCCTTGGCGGCCTGCGCATCGCTGCACTGCAGATTGACCGGTGCAGCGGCCTTGGGGTCGCCAAAGCGCACGGCTGCCCCATCGAACTGCACCACCACCTGGCCCACCTTGCTTACATCGCCCTGCGGGCTGAACTGGCGCACCCCCACGGCATGGGCCGCCGTGGCCGCCAAGCCCCATAACAGGCCTGCCTTGAGCAGCACGCGCCAGTGCGGCGCGATCTGCTCCCTCTTCCTTCCCTCTGCATAAGGCACAGTCATACAGTCACTTCCTTTTGGGGCCGGCGTGGCCGGCCCTGGCTGTTTGAATCTGAAGTCTGGAGTCAGCGACGCAGCAGTGCGGGACGGCAGAATGCAAAAAGCCCTGCCTCGCAAGTGAAGCAGGGCCTTGAGCAGGTGCCGCACGCGCGAAACTACTGCGGCTGGAAACCGCTGCGCTGAATGATACCGGCCCAAACCTTGGAATAGGCAGCCTCACGCTCCCCCAACTGGCGGGGATTCATGTATCCAACTGTAAGCCCCAACGCCGTCAGCTGCGCGTAGACGTCACGCTGCTTGAGCACATTGCCCACGGCTGCAGAAAAGCGCTCGACAAAGGCCTGGGGCACGCCCTTGGGCGCAAAGATGCCGTAGTAAGGCATGTCCTCGAAGCCCTTGATGCCCTGCTCCAGCAAGGTCGGCACTTCGGGCATGGAGGCCTGGCGCTTGGCGCCCAGCACGCCGATCACGCGCAGCTTGCCAGCCTTCTGGTTCTCCATGAAGTCCGGCACCGAGGCAATGCCGGCAGGAATCTGATTGCCCAGCATATCGGCCAGCAAGGGAGCGCTGCCGCGATACGGTGCTGCCACCAGATCGAGCTTGTAGTGGTCGGCCAGGATCTTGACCAGAAATTCAGGCGTCGAGGCCGGAGCCGGAATGCCGATGGTGCCGTTCTTGGCACTGCCCCTGGCCCAGGCCGCGTACTCGGCCAGATTCCTCACCGGCGTGTTGCTGGACACGGCCAGCGCATTCACGAAAGTGGCGACCCCGGCCACGGGAATGAAGTCCTGCTGCGGATCGAAGCCCGGCTTTTTCACGACCTTGGGCAGGATGGAGATGGTGTGGTCATGCGTGAGAAACAGCGTATGCCCATCGGCAGGCGAGGCCTTGAGCAGTTGCGCTGCAATCTGGCCACCGGCGCCGGGACGATTCTCCACCAGCACCGTCACGCCGCCCAGTTCGTCCTTGAGCTTGTCGGCCAGCAGGCGCGCAATCGCGTCCGAGCCACCGCCGGGCGGAAAGCCCACCAGAATGCGGATGGGCTGGCCCGACGAGGCCCAGGCCAGCGGCCCCAGGGCCGATGCTGCCACCGCTCCCGCACCGGCTCTCAGCAATTGACGACGAGATTGCGTCATGTGTTTTCTCCTTATGCTTTTTCCAGACTAACCAAAACAAAAGCGCCCGGCAAAGGGCGCTTTCAAGGCGTGAACGTTACGCCACAGTGCTTGAGTCCATCAGGCCAGACGAGCGTGGTGCTTGGCCAGCTGCGCACGCACCTGCGCCGGTGCCGTACCGCCCAGCGTGTTGCGGGCATTGAGCGAGCCTTCCAGGCTCAGGGCGTCGAACACATCGGCCTCGATGTTGGGGTTGAAGGCCTGCAGCTCGGCCAGTGGCAGCTCGGTCAGGTCCACGCCCTTCATGGTGGCCAGCTTCACGGCGTGAGCCACGGTTTCGTGGGCGTCACGGAAGGGCAGACCCTTCTTGACCAGATAGTCGGCCAGGTCGGTGGCCGTGGCATAGCCCTTGAGGGCAGCAGCGCGCATGTTCTCGGCATTCACGGTGATGCCGCCTTCCTTGACGCCGCTGGCGGGGTTGAGCTGGCCGCCGATCATCTCGGCGAAGATGCGCAGCGTGTCCTTCAGGGTGTCCACCGTGTCGAACAGCGGCTCCTTGTCTTCCTGGTTGTCCTTGTTGTAGGCCAGGGGCTGGCCCTTCATCAGCGTGATCAGGCCCATCAGATGACCGACCACACGGCCGGTCTTGCCGCGTGCCAGCTCGGGCACGTCGGGGTTCTTCTTCTGGGGCATGATGGACGAGCCGGTGGTGAAGCGATCGGCGATCTTGATGAAGCCGAAGTTCTGGCTCATCCAGATGATCAGCTCTTCCGACAGGCGGCTCACGTGCACCATGCACAGCGAGGCAGCAGCAGTGAACTCGATGGCGAAGTCGCGGTCGGACACGCCGTCCAGCGAGTTCTGGCTCACGCCTTCCATGCCCAGGGTCTTGGCCACGCGCTCGCGGTCCAGCGGGTAGGTGGTGCCGGCCAGGGCAGCAGAGCCCAGGGGCAGCACGTTGACGCGCTTGCGCACGTCCAGCATGCGCTCGGCATCGCGCTTGAACATTTCCACATAGGCCAGCATATGGTGGCCGAAGCTAACGGGCTGGGCCACTTGCAGATGGGTGAAACCGGGCAGGATCACGTCCACGTTCTTCGCGGCCACGTCGACCAGCGAGCGCTGCAGCTCCTTGAGCAGGCCTTCGATCAGGTCGATCTCGCTGCGCAGCCACAGGCGCACGTCGGTGGCCACCTGGTCGTTGCGGCTGCGGCCGGTGTGCAGACGCTTGCCGGCATCGCCGACCAGCTGGGTCAGGCGCGCCTCGATGTTCAGGTGCACGTCCTCCAGATCCAGCTTCCACTCGAAAGTGCCGGCCTCGATCTCGGCCGTGAT
The DNA here is from genome assembly GCF_001010305.1 of Comamonas sp. E6. Classification (NCBI taxonomy): domain Bacteria; kingdom Pseudomonadati; phylum Pseudomonadota; class Betaproteobacteria; order Burkholderiales; family Comamonadaceae; genus Comamonas; species Comamonas sp. E6. Next base: position 24,647 of record NZ_BBXH01000006.1, on the reverse strand, counting down.
CTGCGCCATGCCCTTCTGGATGGAGGCGAAATCTTCGGCTGCAATGATCTTCTGGGCCGACAGCATTTCGGCGTGTGCCAGAGAGCCCTGGATGTCGGCCTGCCACATGCGCTTGTCAAAGAACACGCTGGAGGTGTAGCGCTTGACCAGGTCGCTCATGGGTTCGGAGAACAGGGCAGACCAGGCTTCGGCCTTGGAATCGAGCTGGTTGTGCGAAGGAGCAGATGTAGACATGTGAGGGCAACAATCCCGTAAAACCACAGGCCGCCCAATGCAGAAGTTTGGCGTGACGGCTGTGCAAAGCAGAAACAGGGATTTTATCGGCCTGACCCGGTGCCGGCGCCAGAGCACCCCAGAGCCATTGCCGGCCACTGCGACAAAGCGGCATTCACGCCCCACAAACTCACTAATCAATAGCACCATGTATTTGATGGAAAAGGCCTGCAAGCCTTATTCCCCCAAACCGGCAAATCCGGCTGCAGCCACCCGGTTTCTGGCTTGCGCGGACAATCACATCGTCCCCGTTCACTTCCCTCCCAGGCCGCTGCCCAAGCGGCTGACGCGCCTCCCGGCATGCATTCCCGCTCTTCCCTGATTTCCGGCCTCGGTTTTGCGCTGGCCGCCTGCGCGCTCTGGGGCGCGATTTTTCTCGTGCCGGCCATGCTGCCGGAGTTCTCGCCGCTGCAGATCACCTTTGGCCGCTTCGTGCTCTATGGCGTGGTGGCCTTATGCGTTTTTCTGCCTCGGGCCACCAGGTTGCTGCCCAGGCTGCAAGCGGCCGATATCCGGCATCTGGTCTGGCTGGCCCTGACGGGCAATGTGGTGTACTTTGCCCTGGTCGCCACGGCCGTGCAATGGATAGGCATGGCCGTGACCTCGCTGATCGTGGGCCTGGTTCCCGTCACCGTGCCGCTGCTGGGACGCAATACCCATGGCGCGCTTCCGTTGCGCCGCATGCTGGCGCCCATGGCACTGATCCTGACCGGCATCGTGCTCGTCAACGCCCATGCGCTGACCACAGGGTCCGAAGACAGCCAGGGGCGCTATCTGCTGGGCGTGCTGATGGCCGTGCTGGCCATGCTCTGCTGGAGCCGCTACGCGCTGGACAACACCCGCTATCTGGCGCAAAGCCGCTTCAACGGCACGGAATGGTCCACGCTCTGGGGCCTGGTCGTCGGACTCATCAGCGCCTTGCTCTGGGCGCTGCTCTGGCTGGTATCGCCGGAGGCCAGCGGCGCTGGCAGCCCCGATATTCCAGCCCAGCGCTGGCAGCTGTTCTGGCTGTTGAACCTGGCCGTGGCCGTGCTCTCGTCCTGGCTGGGCAACTGGATGTGGAATGCCGCCAGCCAGCGCCTGCCCATCACCTTCGTGGGCCAGTTACTGGTGTTCGAAACCCTGTTTGCCCTGGCCTACCACTTCCTCTACGAGCAGCGCCTGCCCCGGCTCGTCGAGCTGGCGCCCATGCTGCTGATTCTCGCAGGCCTGGTCTGGTCGCTCAGACGCTTTCAGGCCGCAGGCCGGGCTGCTGCCTAGTTTTGAGTCAGCACAAACGCTGATGCATCAAACCGACAGATGCCGCGCGAATTGCAGCTGCACAGCGGCTACTGGCCAATAATCACAGGACTTGCACAATTTCGAACCGGGCATGCATCCCTGTCGACAGGGATGCCCTTTGTGCTTTTTTCGCCCCAGTCTGCATCCAAGACAGCGCCCTGCTCCAGACCACCTGTGCTCATTTCACCGCTCATCGCCGCCACTCCCGCATCGGCCCGCACGGTCCTGGTGTTCGACGCCTGCAATGCCGGTGTGGTCCTGCGTGCCGTGCTGTTTGTACAGGTGGTGGTGAGCACGGCCGCCATCTATGGCGCGGACTCGTTCTGGGAGTGGTTTTCCAGCGCCGCCCTGCTCACCGGGGCTTGCCTGCCCGGTACCCTGGTCTGGCTGATAGCGGCCTGCAGCCTCAAGCACCAGTTGCAGCGCCTGGGCACGCGCGGCCAGTATCTGGCCGGCGTGCTGCTGGGTGCCCTCGCGGGGCTTTACGCCTGCGGCATGCTGCTCTTCATAGGCATAGCCAAAGTCCCCTGGCTGGCCAGTGCCGTCACGGGAGGCCTGCTGGCCGCGCTGCTCGTGACGGCGCTGGTGCTGCGCGCGCGCGGCAACACGCCGGCGCAGACCCAGGCCCGTCTCACCGAGCTGCAGTCACGCATCAGACCGCATTTTCTGTTCAACACCCTCAACAGCGCGATTGCGCTGGTGCGTGCCGAACCCGCCAAGGCCGAGGCCTTGCTCGAGGACCTCAGCGACCTGTTTCGCTATGCGCTGGCCGAACCCCATCTGACCACCACGCTGGCCCAGGAGATAGAGCTGGCCCAGCGCTATCTGTCCATAGAGCAGGTACGCTTTGGCGAGCGGCTGCAGATGCAGTGGCAGCTCGATGAAAGCGTGCATGGAGCGCTGCTGCCGCCGCTGCTGCTGCAGCCGCTGGTGGAGAACGCCATCCGTCACGGCGTGGAGCCCAATGCGCGCGGCGGCAAGCTGCAGGTCCGCACCGAAAGGCGCGGCAACGAGGCGCTGATCCAGATCATCAACACCTTACCGCCTGCCAGCGCCGAGCATCAAAGCACGGGCCATGGCATGGCCCTGGACAATGTCAAGGCCAGGCTGTCGCTGCTGCACGATCTGCAAGGCAGCTTCAGCGCCAGGGTACGCGATGGGCTGTATGTGGTGCGCCTGAGCGTGCCTTTGCTGCAGACCGACCCAAAACCGGGACAATCCCGCCATGCACATTCTGATCGTTGATGACGAAGCTCTGGCCCGCACCAGGCTGCGCACTCTGCTCGGCGACTGCGCACATGGCCCCCACCATATCCAGGAAGCCGCCGATGGCGAACAAGCCCTGCAGATGCTGCAGGCCGCACAGCCGGCCCCGGTGCAACTGGTGCTGCTGGACATCCACATGCCGGGCCACAACGGGCTGCGACTGGCAGCGGCTCTGGCCGAGCTGCCCAACCCACCCGCCATCGTGTTCGTGACAGCGCATGCCAGCCATGCGCTACAGGCTTTCGAGCTCGATGCCGTGGACTATCTGACCAAGCCCGTACGCCTGGAGCGCCTGCAGCAATCGCTGCAGAAGGCCGAACGTGCGCTGAGCACGCGCAGCGTCGTGGACAGCGGCCCCGTGCTGCTGATCCAGGAGCGCGGCGGCACGCTGCGGCTGCCGCTGTCCGAAGTGCGTTTTCTCAAGGCCGAGCAGAAATACATCACCGTGCGCACCGTGCAGCGCAACTACATCCTCGACGGAGCACTGGCCGATCTCGAAACCCGCCATGGCGAGCACCTGCTGCGCATACACCGCAACGCCCTGGTGCTGCGCGCGGCCCTGCGCGGCCTCGAAAAATATGACGACCCGCAGGAAGGCGAAGGCTGGGGTCTGCGCCTGCAGGGCGTGAGCGAGCTGCTGCCGGTCTCGCGCCGCCAGCTGGCGGCGGTCAAGACCGAACTCAAAGATATTTCCTGAATGAAAAAACCGGCTGAAAGCCGGTTTTTTATCGAATGCAGTTGCAATCAATGCTCATGCTTGTGCGCCGCTTCATGGGCAGCCGCGGGCGCGGAGGCGGGCTCGTGCGAATGCCCGACCTCGGCGCCATGATCGTGCTCATGCTCGTGTCCATGGTTGTGCGCCGCACCGCTCATCACCGTCACGATGACGATGCCCAGCAGCAGCCAGAAGACCTGGGCTGCGGTTTCCTTGGCGCTCAGGCGCTTTTGCAGCTGGGGAATCAGGTCGGCTAGCGCCACATAGATAAAGCTGCTTGACGCAATGACCAGGAAATATGGCAGCAGCTCATGCAGCTGTCCGATGAGGAAATAGCCGGCCACCCCGCCCAGCGTGGTCACGGCTCCTGCCATGGACACCTTGATCAGCGCCACGCGGCGATTGCTGCTGGACTGGCGCAGCACCACGATATCGCCCATGTGGTGAGGCACCTCGTGCGCCAGCACCGACAGCGCAGCGATCAGGCCCAGACGGATGTCGGCCACGAAAGCCGATGCAATCAGCACGCCATCGCCAAAGCAATGCACGCTGTCGCCCGTCAGAATGGCCCAGCCGCCCTTGCCATGGCTGTGGGCGTGCGTATGCTCGCCATGCTCATGGCGGGCGTGACCATGCTGGTGATCGTGGCCATGACCGTGAGCATGGTGCACGGCAACAGGCTGGTGGGCGTCGCCATGCGAATGCTCATGGCCGTGGTGCCAGAGCTCGGCCTTGGACAGCAGAAAGAAAAACACCAGCCCGATCAGCAGCACCACGAACAGATCATGGGACTTGCCGTGGCTCTCGAACGCCTCGGGCAGCAAATGCATGAAGGCCGTGGCGAGCAAGGCTCCCGCCGCCAGGCTCAGCAAACGCTGGGGCATCAGCCCTGGCGTGCGCCCCCCTCCCAGACTCATCAACAACGCGGCCACCCAGACGCTGCCGATACCAGCAGCCAGGGTGGCCAGAATAATTGCTACCAATGTCATAGCTTTATATGGCTTAACCGCAACCTTTCACAGGCGAATCCTGGGGATTTTCGCAGAATGCGCGGTCCAACGCGGCCCGCTTGCGACTATCCCCATACCGTCAGCCCCGGATGCACATGACGTGCATGGCATGCCGGGACTTCTTTCACCTTAGCAAAGCTGTCAAGCCCCCCGTGCCGAAAATTTCGGCGCATGAGGCATCAGGCCACGCCATGCTGGTTGAACCAGGTCAGCATGCGCGTCCAGCCGTCCTGCGCGGCCTGCTCCCGGTAGCTGGGGCGGTAGTCGGCATGGAAGGCATGGGGTGCATCGGGGAAGATCACGAACTCCGAGGCCCTGGCCGCGGCAGAGCCGCTCTTGAGGGCGGCCTTCATGGCATCGACCGACTCAAGCGGAATGCCGGTATCCTTGCCGCCGTACAGGCCCAGCACCGGCGCCTTGAGCTGCCCCACCAATTCCAGCGGATAGCTGGGCTGCAAATCGTTCTTGTTGCCCTGCAGCCGCCCGTACCAGGCCACGCCGGCCTTGAGCGGCGCATGCGCCGCATAGAGCCAGGTGATGCGCCCGCCCCAGCAAAAGCCGGTAATGGCCAGCTTCTTCACATCGCCGCCCTGCGTACCCGCCCATTGCACGGCCGCGTCCAGATCGCCCATGACCTGGGCATCGGGTACCTTGGCGATCACCTCGCTCATGAGCTTGGCCATCTCGGCATAGGCCATGGGATCGCCCTGGCGCACAAACAGATCGGGCGCTATCGCCAGATAGCCGGCACGCGCCAGGCGGCGGCAGGTGTCGGCAATGTATTCGTGCACGCCGAAGATTTCGGAGATCACCAGCACCACGGGCAGATTCTGCCTGCCCGCAGGCATGGCCCGGTAGGCCGGCAGCTTGAAGCCTTTGACATCGATGCTGACCTCACCTGCCGTCAGGCCGTCGACCGGAGTCTTGATGGCCGTCTGCGCCATGACCGGCCCGGCAGCGCAGGCATAGCCCACGCCCAGGCCGGCCCCCAGGGCTGTGCGCAAGGCCGCGCGGCGGCTGGGCCGGGCATCGGCGCGACCGCCAAGCAGCCCCTGCATATCCTGAGCGATGTCTTCGTACTTCATGGATCCTCCTTGGGTTGATGGAATCTCAAGCCAGCCCGGCTCGCGCAGCAAGCCGAGCTGGCCATGCAGTCTAAGGCCAGTGCCTTGCCGTCAGCTCAGACCAGCCAGCGCAGCAGCGCCGCAGCAGCTGCCCCCAGAATCACCACCAGCAGGAATGGTGCCCGCAGCCACAGGGCCAGCGCCGCCACCAGCAAGGCGCCCAGGCGCGCATCCAGGCTGATGCGCGTGCCGCTGGCCAGGGTGTTCATCACCGTCAGCGATGCCAGCAGCGCCACCGTCAGACAGGCCGCGATCTGGGCCATGCGCGGGCTGCGCATCCAGCGCTCGGGCAGGCTGTAGCCCAGCAGCTTGGTCACAAAGGCCAGCGCACAGGCCAGCAAGATCCATTGCCACAGGGACAGCGTCATTGCTCGGCCTCCGAAGGACGCACCCAGCCCCAGAAGGCGCCCAGGGCCGCAGCCAGCAGAATCGGCACGCCTGCGGGCACCCAAGGTATGGCCAGAGCCGTGACCAGGCCGCAGGCCAGTGCCAGCGCCACCGGCTCGCGCGCATTCAGGCGCGGCCAGAGCAGACCGAGAAAGGCCGCCACGGCGGCTCCGTCGAGACCGAAGCGGCGCGTGTCGCCCAGCGCATTGCCCATCAGCGCGCCCAGCAAGGTGAACAGATTCCAGAGCAGGAACACGCCCGCCCCGGCGACCCAGAAGCCGCGCCGCTGCTCGGCCAGATCTTCCTGCCCCGATGCCGTAGCTGCGGATTCGTCGATGGTCCAATGCGCGGCCAGCCAGCGCTGCAGCCCTTTGACACCCAGCAGACGGCTCATCTGCATGCCGTAGATGGCATTGCGCACGCCCAGCAGCGAGGCCGCGCTCACGGCCGCCATGCCGCTGCCGCCACCGGCAACCACGCCGATGAAGGCGAACTGCGAACCGCCCGTGAACATCAGCGCGCTCAGCGCCATGGTCTGCCAGAGATTGAGGCCAGCCGCCACGGAAAGCGCACCGAAGGAGATGCCATACAGCCCCGTCGCCACCGAAATCGACAGCCCCATGCGCACGGCGGGCGTCATTGCAAAGCCTTTGAACAAGATATTTCCCGCTACAAGCTAGAACAATTCAGGAGCTGACAGCGCATGTGAACAAAGCACTTCAGGTCAAAAACAACCTGAAGTTCTTTATTAGAAAGCGCAGGCAGCTCTCTTTTTTAAGGATTCGTCTCGGCAAGACCTAGTCGCCCCGGGACAAACGCATATCAGTGCGCCTGTTGATGAAAAGCTCAATGCGCCTTTTCCCAGCTGCTGCCAAAGCCGATCTCGGCCAGCAGCGGCACGGACAGGTCGGCCACGCCAGCCATGATGGCCGGGATCTCGGCCTGCACCCAGTCCCTGGCGGATTCAGGCAGCTCGAACACCAGTTCGTCATGCACCTGCATGATGACCAGCACCTCGGGCTTTTCGGCATCCAGCCTGGCCTGCACGGCCACCATGGCCTTCTTGATCAGATCGGCCGCCGTACCCTGCATGGGGGCGTTGATGGCGGCGCGCTCGGCCGCTTTCTTGCGCGGGCCGTTGCCGCCATTGATCTCGGGCAGCACCAGGCGGCGACCGAACACGGTCTCCACATAGCCCTGGGCGTGGGCCAGCTCCACGGTCTGGTCCATATAGCGCTTCACGCCGGGATAGCGCTGGAAGTATTTGTCGATATAGGCAGCCGCAGCCTTGGTTTCAATGCCCAGGTTCTTGGCCAGGCCGAAGCTGCTCATGCCGTAGATCAGGCCGAAATTGATGACCTTGGCATAGCGGCGCTGCTCGCTGCTGACCTCGTCCACGCTCACGCCGAAGACTTCGGCGGCCGTGGCGCGGTGCACGTCCAGGCCGTTCTTGAAGGCGCTCAGCAGGGCCTCGTCGCCCGACAGATGGGCCATGATGCGCAGCTCGATCTGCGAATAGTCGGCGCTGGCAATCAGCTTGCCCTCGGGGGCCACAAAGGCTTCGCGCACGCGACGGCCTTCGGGCGTGCGCACGGGAATATTCTGCAGATTGGGGTCGTTGCTGGACAGACGCCCCGTCACCGCCACGGCCTGGGCGTAGTGGGTGTGCACGCGGCCGTCGCTGGGCAAGGCCATCTGGGCCAGCTTGTCGGTGTAGGTGCCCTTGAGCTTGGACAGCGAGCGGTGCTCAAGCAGCTTGGCGGGCAGCGGATAGTCCTCGGCCAGCTTTTCCAGCACTTCCTCGTCCGTGCTGCGCGCGCCGGTGGCGGTCTTCTTCACGACGGGCATGCCCAGCTTGTCGAAGAAGATCTCTCCCAGCTGCTTGGGCGAAGACAGATTGAAGGGCTGGCCCGCAATCTCGTAAGCCTCTTCCTCGAGCTTGAGGATGCGCGCGCCCAGATCGTTGCTCTGGCGTGCCAGCTCGCCCGCATCAATGCTGACGCCATTGCGCTCGATGCGAAACAGCGCTTCGCTGGTCTGCATTTCCAGCTCGTAGATATGCAGCAGACCGGCATGGGCCTGGATGCGCGGCCACAAGGTGTTGTGCACATCCAGGGTCTGGTCGGAGTCCTCGCAGCTGTACGCCGCGGCCTTGTCCACGCTCACCTGGGCAAACGGAATCTGGTTCTTGCCCTTGCCGCACAGGTCCTCGTAGCTGATGCCGCTGCGACTCACATGGCGCAGCGCCAGGCTGGTCAGATTGTGCGGGCGGTCGGCTTCGAGCACATAGGACTGCAGCATGGTGTCGTGCGCATAGCCGCGCACGGTGATGCCGTGATTGGCAAACACATGCTGGTCGTATTTGACATGCTGGCCCAGCTTCTTCTTGCCGGCATCTTCCAGCCAGGGCTTGAGCCTGAACAGCACCATGTCCATATCGAGCTGCTCGGGCACGTCCATGCCTTCGTGGCGCAGCGGAATATAGGCGGCCTCGCCCACGGCCACGCTGAAGGAGATGCCGACGATGCGGGCCACCATCTCGTCCAGCGAATCGGTCTCGGTATCCAGCGCGGTCAGCTCGGCGGCGCTGATCTTGGCCAGCCATTCATCGAGCTGAGCCTCGCTCAGAATCGTGGTGTAGAGGACATCGCGCTGCTGGGCAGTCACGGCGACCTCGGTCGCCGCCGCGTCATCAGCATCGAACAGGCCGCCCTGGGCACTGTCGACCTTGGCAGCCTTGCCTGGCTTGGCCGCCTTGGCTTCGGCCGCCGCGGCGCCCAGCGTGCGCACCAGCCCCTTGAAGCCGTATTTCTCGTAGAAGGGCGCAAGCGCTGCGCTATCGGGCTCGGCCAGCGTGATGGCATCGAGCTGCGGCAGGCCGCTGATATAGGAGGACAGATCGCAGTCGGTCTTCATGGTCACCAACTGGCGGCTCAGCGCCAGCTGACCGCTGGCAATCGCATCGCGCAGGTTCTGACCGGCAACGCCCTTGATATCTGCCGCGTGGGCGATCAGATTGTCCAGCGAACCATGCTCCTCCAGCCACTTGGCTGCAGTCTTGGGTCCGACCTTGGTCACGCCGGGCACGTTGTCCACGGTGTCGCCCACCAGGGCCTGGTAGTCGATCATCAGCGCCGGCGGCACGCCGAACTCGGCCGTCACTCCCGCCACGTCGCGCTTCTTGCCGTTCATGGTGTCGATGATGGTCACATGCTCGCCCACCAGCTGGCTCAAGTCCTTGTCGCCGCTGGAGACGATGACCTGTATGCCCTGGGCCGCCGCGGTCTGCGCCAGCGTGGCGATCACGTCATCGGCTTCCACGCCGGGCACGGCCACCACCTTCCAGCCCAGCAACTGAACCACCTCGTGGATGGGCTCGATCTGGCTGCGCAAGTCATCGGGCATGGGCGAGCGCGTGGCCTTGTACTCGGTGTACATCTCGTCGCGGAAGGTCGGGCCCGAGGCGTCGAACACGCAGACGGCGTAATCGGCCTGCACATCCTTCCTCAGCGCCTGCATCATGTTCACCATGCCGCGGATGGCGCCCGTGGCCGGGCTGGCCGGGTCGCCTGGAATCGCCCGCAGGTCGGGCATGGCATGGTAGGCGCGGTAGAGGTAGCTGGAGCCGTCCACCAGCACCAGGGTCTTGGAATTGCTCATACCCCGGATTGTGCACGCGTGCCCGGCTCCTGCAGTCTGCCGCCCAAAGACAGGCTGCGCCTGGCGGGACAATTCGAAGTCGCCCTACAATCTATGCATCATGCGCGCTGCACCACTTTTCATCATCCTGAGCCTGGCTGCCGGATCCGTTCTGGCCCAGTCCCCCACTCCTGCTCCGGCCAATGCCGTGGTCGCTCCTGCGCCCCAGGGCCAGCAGGACAACGCGGCGGCGACCGGCAGGCACAACCAGCGGATCGAACATATCCGCGTGGAAGATGCTGGCAGCCGTGTGGATGAAACCCGTGTGGGCGGTCAGACCCAGAGCATCACCGTGCAACCCAAGGTAGGCTCCATGCCCGAGTACGAGGTGCAGTCCAACGACGGCGCCCGCGCAGCCCGCAACCGCGACAATAACAGCGGCGACACCACGGGCACCCGCGTCTGGAATTTCATCAAATTCTGAAGCGCGGCGCGCTTTCCCCCATTCATGACAGGGCAGTGCTTCACTGCCCTGTTGCATATAGACACCTTCTCCCCGCTAGTTCGGCCGGTCGCCCCAGACCGGCGTATTCACCATGGCTGTTTTCACCGAAGTTTCCGATAAAGATGCGCGCGAGCTGCTGCGCCGCATGTCCCTAGGCGCGTTCAAGGAATTGCGCGGCATTCAAGGCGGCATTGAAAACACCAACTATTTTCTGACGACCGACCAGGGAGAGTGGGTGCTGACACTGTTCGAGCGCCTGAGTGGCGAGCAACTGCCTTTTTACCTCTACCTGATGAAGCATCTGGCACAAGCCGGGATTCCCGTGCCGGACCCGCAGGGCGAGGCACGCAGCGGTGACATTCTGCTCAAGGTCTGCGGCAAGCCCGCATCCATCGTCAACCGCCTGGCCGGCAAGAGCCAGCTGACCCCGGCTGCCGTGCACTGCGCTGCCGTGGGCGAGATGCTGGCGCGCATGCATCTGGCCGGTCAGGACTACAACCGCCAGCAGCCCAATCTGCGCGGCCTGCCCTGGTGGAATGAAACCGTGCCCGTGGTCCTGCCCCATCTGGGCGAGGAAACCGCCGCCATGCTGCGCGCCGAGCTGGCCTACCAGAACCATATCGCCGCCTCGGCCAGCTATGCGGCCCTGCCGCGCGGCCCCATCCATGCCGACCTGTTCCGCGACAACGTGATGTTCGACGGCGACCGGCTGACCGGCTTTTTCGACTTCTATTTCGCGGGCGTGGACACCTGGCTCTTCGATCTTGCGGTCTGCCTCAACGATTGGTGTATCGATCACGCAACAGGTGCACATGATGCCGAGCGCGCCAAAGCCATGCTTGCGGCCTACCAGGCCGTGCGTCCGCTGACCGGGCCCGAGCGCGAGTTGCTCAACGCCCAGTTGCGTGCCGGCGCCCTGCGTTTCTGGATCTCCCGCCTCTGGGACTTCCATCTGCCGCGTGAAGCCGCACTGCTGCAGCCCCACGACCCCACCCACTTCGAGCGCGTGCTGAGCCAGCGCATCGCACATCCGCTGACGCTGGACTGAGTACCAGGCAAGCTGATTGCTCCGGGGCTTTTGATGGCCCCGCTCAGCCGTCTCGGGTACAGTGCAAGAAGCGACTTTTGCACGCTCTCGCAAAAGTATTTCAGCCTCTTCCATGAAACTTCAAATCGTTCCACCCGGCACCGGTCTGCAATGGGTGCTGCAGGGTCTGCGCACCTTCAAAAGCCAGCCCCTGGCCCTGGCCGCCCTGTTCTTTCTGGGCATGGCCAGCATGTCTCTGATCTCGGCCCTGCCGCTGATCGGCCCCGTCATTGCACTGGCACTGCTGCCATGCATCTCGCTGACCATGATGGTCGCGGCATCCGAAGCCGCCCACGGCCGCAAGCCCACACCGGCGCTGCTGCTGGTGGCTTTCCGCTCCGGCAGCCAGCATCTGCACTCCATGCTGATGCTGGGCGGCCTCTATGCCGCAGGCTTTTTGCTCATCATCGGTGCCTCCAGCCTTGTGGACGGCGGCACGTTTGCCAGCGTCTACCTGGGTCAGACTCCCATGACCCGCGAACTGGCCGAAGAGCCCGAGTTCCAGTCCGCCATGTGGCTGAGCATGTTTCTCTACCTGCCGCTGTCTCTGGCCTTCTGGCATGCTCCGGCGCTCATCCACTGGCATGGCATCAGCCCCGTCAAATCGCTGTTCTTCAGCTTTGTCGGCTGCATTCGCAATATCGGTGCCTATCTGGTGTTCGGTGTCTGCTGGATCGGCGTGTTCATCGTCTCCGGCATGGCCCTGGCCATCGTGACCGGCATCCTTGCCATGCTCATCGGCAGCATTGCCGGTGGCCTGATGGTGGCAACGGCACTGATGCTGGCAGCCATCTTTTTTACCTCGATTGTGTTTACCTTCCGTGACAGCTTCAGCCCGCCCGATGACGACCAGACTCTGACCGACTCCTCATCGGACACAGCGCCGCCATCATCGGACTCCTAAGCTCGAGCAGTACCCCGCACCAGCCCCGGCCCCAGGTCGGGGCTTTTTTATGGGCCGAACAAAGGCCCGCGCCAGCAGATCATTCATCCCGGCGTCATCAAGCCGCCACGGCACTGTCATATTTGTTTCCTAGGATTCGCAGGACTGACCAAGGCATGCATCTCATGTCCTGGCATTCATCCAATTCAGCGCGGCCCCAAGTCTGCGCTTCACCCCACACTGCGAAACTCTCATGGCACAAAATCTGCTCAGCCGTCGTAAGGCCCTGCAACTCTTTTCCGGCGCTCCTCTGCTCCCACTGGGTTCGGTCGTGTCCGCATCCAGCCTGCTGGCCGCATGTGGTGGTGGTGATGACGACACACCGACAACGCCTACGACGCCTCCCGTCACCAAGAACTATGTTTCCGCCACCTTCACCAGCATGGCCGCGCCTACGCTGAGCACCCCTGACAAGATGGCGACCATGTATGCGGCCTCGCAGCTCAAGGTCGCTTTCGACGACAAGAGCGAGCAGGTCTACGACCTGGGCTATCAGCCTTTCTTCGTGACCGGCGACATGGTCTCCAACGGCAAGGGCGACCAGGTGCTGGCCGGTGGTTACTACGACATCTACAACAACAAGATCATCGACAAGACGGTCGCTGGCAAAGAGCGCCACTTCTTCTCCGATTCGCCCGACGGCACCTCGCTGCTGACCGTTCCTGATGCCAAGGTAGAAGGCGTCAAGGGCAAGCCCGTCTTTGCCGTGGTGCAGTTCGAGTACACCACCTGGGCTCAGGACGGCAAGACCGATATGTACGGCAAGCTGCCCTCGCCCATCGCCGTGCTGACGCTGGACCAGGACCAGAGCACCGGCAAGCTGAGCCTGGTGAAATACCACAATGTGGACACCTCCAAGGTTCATGGACTGTGGATCACCTGCGGTGCCAGCCTGTCGCCCTGGGGCACCCATCTGTCGTCGGAAGAGTACGAGCCCGATGCCTTCAGCATCGGCAGCAACACCATGTTCCAGGCTTACAGCCAGAACCTGTATGGCGACCAGAACAAGGCTAACCCCTACCACTACGGCCACATGCCCGAAGTGATCGTCAATGTCGACGGCACGGCCACCATCAAGAAGCACTTCTGCATGGGCCGCATCTCGCACGAGCTGGTGCAGGTCATGCCCGACCAGCGCACCGCCCTCATGGGTGACGATGCCACCAACAGCGGCTATTTCGTTTTCGTGGCAGACAAGGAAAAAGACCTGTCGTCGGGCACGCTGTATGCCGCCAAGGTCGGCGCGGGCTTCTCCATCGACCCTGCAGCCAAGAGCGCTGCACCCCTGACCTGGATCAAGCTGGGTTCTGCCACCAGCGCCGAGATCGAGAACCTGGCCAACACGCTCAAGCCTGCGGACATCATGACCGTGCTCAAGGCCGACCCGAGCGACTCCAGCTACACCAAGATCGTGGCCAACGGCAAGACCGAGTGGATCAAGATCAACCCCGGCATGGACAAGGCCGCCGCCTTCCTCGAAACCCATCGCTATGCAGCCTTCAAGGGTGCCAGCCTGGGCTTCACCAAGATGGAAGGCACGACCGTCAACGCCAAGGACAAGATCGCCTACTCCGCCCTGCAGAACGTGCAGTCCTCCATGGTGGCCGGCAATGCCGCCAACGTGCCTGGCAACGGCGTCTCCGTGCCCAAGCAGCTGGTCGCCGGCGTGGTGATGGCGCTGAACCTCAAGGGCGGCCAGAAGGACACGACCGGCACGGCCATCAACAGCGAATGGATGCCCGTGGACACCGCTCCCCTGCTGGCTGGCGAGGATCTGCTGGACAGCGACGGCAAGACCCTCAAGGGCGACGCCCTGGGTAACACCGCCAACCCCAACAAGATTGCCAACCCCGACAACCTCAAGTTCTCGGAGAAAATGCGCACCCTGTTCATCGGCGAGGACAGCAGCCAGCACGTCAACAACTTCATGTGGGCCTACAACGTGGACACCAAGCAGCTGTCGCGCGTGCTGTCCGTGCCCGCAGGTGGTGAATCCACCGGCCTGCATGCCGTGGACGAGATCAACGGCTGGACCTACATCATGAGCAACTTCCAGCACGCTGGCGACTGGGGCGGCATCCACGCCAACGTCAAGACCCAGCTGGATCCGCTGATCAAGGCCAACTACAAGGACAAGTTCGGCTCCGCCGTGGGCTACATCACGGCCTCGCCCGCCCAGATGAAGCTCAGCGCCAAATAAGCGCCAACGCCTCATAAAAAAGCCGCCTTCTACAAGGCGGCTTTTTACTGGGCAAAGGCGCTATGCCTCAGTCCACAATCGTCAGCTTGGCAATCGCCAGCGCCAGCCACTTGGTGCCATGGCGGCCAAAGCTGACCTGGGCGCGCGCATCGTCACCCGTGCCTTCCACGGCCAGCACCTTGCCCTCGCCGAACTTGTTGTGGAACACCGCGATACCGGCCTTGATGCCGTGCGCAGGCTCGGCCTTTTGCTGCGGCACGGGCGGGCTGGCAAAGACTTCGGTCTGCTTGCCGCCCGAGCCCGAGCCGTATTGACCTCCAGCCCTTGATCCCCAGGCACCACCGGCGCCTGAAGAGGGCGCAAAACTGCCAAAGCCGCTTTGCCTGGGCGTGATCCACTTGAGCGCCTCTTCGGGCAACTCGTCAAAGAAGCGGCTCTTGACGTTGTAGCGCGTCTGGCCATGCAGCATGCGCGTCTGCGAATGGCTCAGATACAGACGCTTGCGCGCACGCGTGATGGCCACATAGGCCAGGCGCCGCTCCTCCTCCAGACCGCCACGATCCATCATGGCGTTCTCGTGCGGGAACAGGCCTTCCTCCACGCCGCCGATGAACACTGCATCGAACTCCAGGCCCTTGGAGGCATGCACGGTCATCAATTGCACCGCATCCTGGCCTGCCTGGGCCTGGTTGTCGCCGGCTTCCAGCGCCGCATGCACGAGAAAAGCCTGCAGCGGCGACAGCGTCTCGCCGGTATCGGCATTGACCATGGAGGCTGCAGTACCTGCCGGTGCCCTGAGCGCCTCGTCCAGCAGCGGCTGATTCGGGTCCAGCCCCTGGCTGACGGGCGACTGGCTCAGCTGCGGCGCATTCTGCTGCTCGTCCAGCGGCATGGCCACGGCATCGCGGCCAAAGCCTTCCTGGGTCACAAAGCTCTCGGCAGCCGTGACCAGTTCCTGCAAGTTCTCGATGCGGTCCGCGCCCTCTTTCTCGTTGCGGTAATGCTCTATCAGCCCGCTTTGTTCTTCCACGGTCTCGATGATTTCACGCAGCGTGCGCCCCTGCGTCTGCTCGCGCAGCACATCGATCTGGGCCACAAAGCCCTGCAGCTTGGTGCCGGCCGCGCCGCCCACGGCGGTGACGGCGTCGCTCAGCGAAGTGCCGCTGCTGCGTGCCGTGTCCTGCAGGACTTCGATCGTGCGCGCGCCGATGCCGCGTGCGGGAAAGTTCACCACACGCAGGAAACTGGTGTCGTCGTGCGGATTCTCCAGCAGGCGCAGATAGGCCAGGGCGTGCTTGATTTCGGCACGCTCGAAAAAGCGCAGGCCGCCGTACACACGGTAGGGAATTTTGGAATTGAACAGCGCCGACTCGATCACCCGGCTCTGCGCATTGCTGCGGTAGAGCACGGCAATTTCCTGGCGTGTGAAGCCGTCGTTTCTGACCAGCTGCTTGATCTCGTCGACCATCCACGCGGCCTCGGCCAGATCGCTGGGCGCCTCGTAGATGCGCACCGGCTCGCCCGGGCCCTGGCTGGTGCGCAGGTTCTTGCCCAGGCGGTTGCTGTTGTTGCTGATCAGCGCATTGGCGCAGTCGAGGATGTTGCTGAAGGAGCGATAGTTCTGCTCCAGCTTGATCTGGTTTTTGACGTCGAACTCGCGGATGAAGTCCGCCATATTGCCCACGCGCGCTCCGCGAAAGGCATAGATGCTCTGGTCGTCGTCACCCACGGCAATCACGCTGGCTGCCGACTCGTAGCGCCCGCCCACATCGTCGCCCGCCAGTTGCTTGAGCCACTGGTACTGCAGCTTGTTGGTGTCCTGGAACTCGTCCACCAGGATGTGCTGAAAGCGGCGTTGGTAATGGTGGCGCAGATGGGCATCGTCACGCAGCAGCTCGTAGCTGCGCAGCATCAGCTCGCCGAAATCGACCACGCCTTCGCGCTGACATTGCTCCTCGTAGAGCTGGTACAGCTCCACTTTCTTGCGAGTGTCGGGGTCGGTCGCCACCACATCGCCGGGCCGCATGCCCTCCTCCTTGCAGCCCGCGATGAAGTACATCAGCTGCTTGGGCGGAAAGCGCTCGTCATCCACATTGAACTGCTTGCACAGACGCTTGATGGCCGAGAGCTGGTCTTGCGTATCCAGAATCTGGAACGCCTGGGGCAACTTCGCGGCCTGATAATGAGCGCGCAGCAGTCGGTTGCACAAGCCGTGGAACGTGCCGATCCACATGCCGCGCACGTTGTAGGGCAGCATGGCCGACAGGCGCGTGAGCATCTCCTTGGCGGCCTTGTTGGTGAAGGTCACGGCCATGATGGAGCCGGGCGTGGCCTGCCCGGTCTGCAGCAGCCAGGCGATGCGTGTGGTGAGCACACGCGTCTTGCCCGAGCCGGCACCCGCCAGAATCAGCGCATGGCCCGCAGGCAGGGTCACCGCGGCCAGCTGCTCGTCATTGAGGCCGGTCAGCAGGGGCGAGTGAGAGGCGGGATTGGCGCCGGAATTTGCACCGTCTGGCGCGGAGTCAAGCAGGTCGATCGGGAACATAGCCCCCCATTGTAGAAATGCTGGCGACTCCCTTCGACTTGCTGCTGCTTTCGCGGCTTCATGCTCCTGAAAGAAAAGCTGCCTGCGCTTGATAAATATGGATTTCAGACATCTTCATATCTGAAATTCATGCATATCAAGCGCAAGCAGCTATCAATTCATTCAAGCCACGGCACTCACACTCAGTGGCCACCCGCACCGGGCTCGACCGTGCGGCTCGGCCTGGGTGCCAGCCAGATCGCGCAGGCCGCCAGCACAAAGCCGCCCGCGATGATGAACATGATCTGGTTGGTGGCCAGCATCACGCTCTGGCTGGTGATGAGCTGATCGAGCGCCGACAGCGCCGCATCGGGACTCATGCCCGACTGCTGCAGCCCGTGCAGCACCTCGCCGCTGGCATCGCTCAAACCCACCAGATCCGCATGCTTGCGCGTCGTGCCGTTCTCCCAGGCCGTGTTGACCACGGAGACCGCAGCCGCGCCCGAGAGGGTGCGCAGAAAGTTCATCAGGCCGGCGGCGTTGTCCATCTCCTGCGGCTCCACGCTGGCCAGCGCCAGCCCGGTGGTCGGTATGAAGAAGAACGGCAGACCCAGCCCCATGAACATCAGCGGCAGGGCGATGTCCCAATAACCCATGTCCGTGGTCGCAAACGCGCGCCAGCAGGTTATCACCCCCATCCAGAACACGCCGCCAAAGATCAGCCGGCGCGGGTCCACCCGGGCCGCCAGCCCGGCCGCAGCCGGCGCCACGAAGAGCGCGAACAAGCCCGTCCAGGCCGTGACCAGACCCGCCAGCGTGGCCGTGTAGCCCATGAAGCTCTGCAGCCACAGCGGCGTGAGCACATTGACGGCGAAGAAGGCCGCAAACGCGAGGCTGATCGTCAGCACGGCCATGGAAAAGCCGCGATGCCTGAAGACGCGCAGATCAACGATCGGGTGCTCGGCATGCAGCTCCCAGATCATGAAGGCCGCAAAGCCCACCACGGCGACCACGGCCAGCGCCACGATCATGGGCGAGGCAAACCAGTCCAGATTCTTGCCTTCGTCCAGCATCAGCTGCAGCGAACCCACCCAGACGATGAGCAACATCAGGCCCACGGTGTCTATGGGGTTCTTGAGCAGCGGCTGCTCGTAGCGCCTGACCAGATGCCAGACCGCGAACGCGCACACCAGGGCAACCGGGATGTTGATCAGAAAGATCCAGTGCCAGGTGTACTCGTCGCAGATCCAGCCGCCCACGATGGGGCCCAGCACGGGCGCGATCAGCGTGGTCATGGACCACAGGCCGATGGCCGCGGGCGCCATGCGCGGCGGAAAGATACGCAGCAGCAGCGACTGGGACAGCGGCATCAGCGGGCCGCCGGCCAGACCCTGCAAGATACGCGCAAACACCAGCATGCCCAGCGAATTGGCCAGGCCGCACAGCAGCGATGCCAGACCGAACAAGCCCATGGCCGTGGCAAACACGCGCACCGCACCGAAGCGCGCCGCCAGCCAGCCGGTCAGCGGCACGGTGATGGCCTCGGCCACCGCATAGCTGGTGATGACCCAGGTGCCCTGGCTGGTGGTCGCGCCCAGGTTGCCGGCAATGCTGGGCACGGAGACATTGGCCACCGTCATGTCCAGCACGGCCATGAAATTGGCCGCGGCCAGCACCAGGGCCGCCAGCCACAGCGTGCCCCCCGTCAGCGGCACCATGCCGGCGGCCATGGGCACGGCGGGCGCATCGGCCGCCGCGGCCGCACTTGCGTTGTGATCGCTCATGAGACGCTCACTGCGCGGCCGTGGTCGCCACGCCGGCTGCGTCGGCAGGGCCGCTGCGGGTGTCCACCGTCACCTGCATGGACAGGCCCACGCGCAGCGGGTTCTTGGCCAGCTCGGCGGCATCGAGCTGAATGCGCACTGGCAGGCGCTGCACCACCTTGATCCAGTTGCCCGTGGCGTTCTGCGCGGGAATGGCCGCAAACGCCGATCCGGAGCCGCCGCTGAAGCCCACCACAGTGCCGCTGTACTTCACATCGCTGCCGTACAGATCGGACTGCAGCTGCACGCGCTGGCCCACGCGCACCTTGCCCAGCTGGCCTTCCTTGAAGTTGGCATCCACATAGATCTGCTGCACCGGCACCACCGTCATCAAGGGTGCGCCTGCCTGCACGCGCTGCCCGATCTGCACGCTGCGCCTGGCCACCACGCCATCGACGGGAGCGCGCACCGTGCTGCGATCCAGATCGACCTGAGCCTGATCGCGCCGCGCCTGCGCCAGCTGCACCTCGGGGTTGGTCTCTGCATCTGCACCCTCGATCAAGGTGGCGTTGACCTGCTTGGCGCCCACGGCGGCTTCGCGGTTGGCCCTGGCCTGTGCCTGCGCGGCCACGGCCGATGCCAGCTGCGCCTTGGCTGCGGCAAAAGCGTTCTGCGCCTGCGTCAGCTCCTCGCCCGAGACCGAACCGCTCTTGGCCAAGGCCTGGCGGCGCTGCAGGTCGATGGTGGCACGCTCCATATCGGCCTCGGCCGCCAGCAGCTGCGCGGCCGCGCGCTTTTCATCGGCCTCGCGGGCCGTCACCTGGGCCTTGAGGCCGCCATCATTGGCCACGTAGCCCTTGACGCGGCGCATGGCGCGGGCCAGCTCGGCCTCGGCCTGGGCCAGTGCCAGCCTGGCGTCCGTGGGATCGATGCGCACCAGCACATCGCCTTGCTTCACGGCCTGGGTGTCCCTGACCAGTACCTCCAGCACCGTGCCGCCTATGGAGGGCGTGACCTGCGCCACCTCGGCCGCCGCATAGGCGTTGTCGGTGGAGACGAAGCGGGAGGCATGCAGCCACCAATAGGCGCCGGCAACCGCACCGCCAAGCAGTACCACGCCAGCCAGCCCGGCCAGCAACCGGTTGCGGCGCTGTTCGCGCGCAGCGGGATTCGCGCTCACGGAAGAAGCGTTTTCAGTCATACAAAAAAACCTCGGAAATATTCATGGGAGTCACGCAAACAAGACTGCAATCACAGCCTGCCTGCTGAGGCAGTCGTCTTGCCCGAACCTGTTTTGCGCAAGTCGTGATTCAGTTCTGGAAAGTGGCTCAGGCCTTTGGCGCGATCGCGTCAGAGGCGCCGGCGGACTCGCTCCAGCCGCCGCCCAGTGCGCGATGCAGACTGATATCGAGCGTCAGGGCGCGCGACTGCACATCGACCAGCTGGCGCACGCTGGCCAGCAACTGGTCTTCGGCCGACAGCACATCGAGATAGCGCGCCAGCCCGCCCTCATAGCGGTTGCGCGCCACGCGATGCGCCTCGGTCGCAGCCGTCACGGCCTGCTGCATGGCCGTCAGCTGCTGCAGCAGCGCTCGCTGGCTGACTGCGTTGTCCGCCACCTCCTGCAAGGCCCGGTTGAGCGTGCTGCGGTACTGGGCCACGGCCTCGTCATAACGGGCGCGCGCGGCACCCAGTTGCGAGCGCAAACGGCCGCCATTGAAGATCGGCAGGCTGACGGCCGGGCCCACGCTGGCGATGCCGGAGCCGCTGCGGCTCAGCATGTCCAGGCCCAGCGACTGCACGCCGACAAAGGCGCTGAGATTCACATCGGGATAGAACTCGGCCTGCTGCGATGCCACGCGCGACTCCAGCACCTGTGCCTGCAGTCGGGCGGCCACCACATCGGGGCGACGGCCCAGCAGATGCGCCGGCAACTGCTCGGGCAAGGCCCATTGCTGCTGCCACGGCGATTGCAGGCGCCCGGCATCGAGCACGATGGCCGCACCACGATCGGGAGCGGCTCCGATCAGCGCAGCAATGCTGTTGCGCTGCAAGGCGACCTGCTCCTGCATCTGTGCCAGCTCGGCCTGCGCGGCTGCCAGACGCGCCCTGGCGCTGTGCACGCTGCCCTGGTTTTCGAGCCCGTTGGCATAGCGCTGCTCAAACAACTCGGCCGTGGTCCGGCGCACCTGCACCGATTGCTCCAGCGTCTGCGCATTGGCGGCCAGACGCAGCAGCTGCGCATAGGCCAGGGCCACATTGCTGGACAGCAAGAGACGCGCCTGGGCTGCATCGGCCTCGCGCGCTGCCAGCTCGCCGGCAGCGGCGGCCACGGCGGCGCGCTGCTTGCCCCACAGGTCCAGCGACCAGCTCAGGTCCAGCGTGGCGCGGCCGTAGTCATTCATGCCGCGCGGCGCGAAGGCCTCTGGCGTCAGATGGTTGTAGCTGAGCTTGTCCTCGCTGACCGAGGCGCGGGCGGAAAGCTGCGGCGCAGAAGCCGCCTCGCTCACGCCCAGCATGGCCCTGGCCTGCAGCACGCGGGCTGCGGCGGCCGCCATATCGGGAGCGCCCTCCAGAGCCTCGGCGATCAGCTGATCGAGCTGTGCGTCGCCATAGCGCTGCCACCATTGCTGGGTGGGCCAGTCCATGGGCGGGGCATGGCTTGCAGCCTGCAGAGTCTCGGGCACGGGCTGCGCCAGCATGGCCTTGCCCTCCCATTCGGGAATCTGGGCACAGGCTGCCAGAACCGCCGGCAAGCCCAGAACCCACCAGCCATGGCGCCCGCGCCGAATCCTCTGCGGCGCAGCGGCTATGCATTGAGTCATGAAATACTTTAATAATGAACTGTACGGTACAGTATATGTTTCCAGCGTTTGAGATCGCAAGCGCTACACTGAAAGACATCACAACCGCCCCAGGACATTTCGCCCCATGCGCACCAAAACGGAAGAAAAGCGACAAGCCATCATTGACGTTGCAGCGGCCACCTTTGGCGAACTGGGCTTCGAGCGCACTTCCATGTCCGAGATCTGCACGCGGCTGGGCGGCTCCAAGGCCACGCTCTACAACTACTTCCCGTCCAAGGAAGCGCTGTTTCTGGAGGTGATGTTCCAGGCCTCCGAGGCCGACTTCCAGAACACCATGCTGGCGCTGCAGACCGGCAATGACGATGCGGCGCAGACGCTGTGCAACTTTGGCCAGCGTTTCCTGGGTCTGCTGTATTCGCCGGAGGTGATGGCCGTGCGCCGCCTGCTGGTTTCCGAAGGCGGGCGCGCCAATATCGGCCAACGCTGCTGGGACATGGGGCCGGCGCGCGGCAATGCTGCCATCAACGCCTTTTTGCAGCAGGGCATAGAGCGCAGCCTGCTGCGCCGCGCCGATACCGAGGTCATGCGCCATCATCTGCTGGCGCTGCTGGAGGCCGAGTTGCTGCCGCGCTTCATGTTCCAGCACCTGCCCGCCCCTACTGCGCAGGAGATTGTCCTGTGCACCGAGCGCGCCGTGGATGCCTTCATGCGGGTCTATGGCACATCGGGTGAGACGCAGGGCAAGAGCGACTCTATAAGAAAATCCTTATAACCCTCATAACGATGTCTGGACATACGATTTGCGCCAGCGCCGTATAGAATCAATCACCGGGCCCAAGTTTTTTGAGGTCCGGTTTTTTTTGCCTGCTGCATGCCGGCACCGCCAAAAACCGGGCTCCAAGCCAAGCGCCTATCCTTGAAAATTGAGGTGGGTGAGATTCCCGCCGTGACCTTTTCCGGAGCTTGGAACCATGGAAATCTTCGACTACGACAACATTCTTCTGCTGCCCCGCATGTGCCGCGTGGAAAGCCGTTCGGAATGTGACACCAGCGTGGTGCTGGGCAACCGCAGCTTCAAGCTGCCTGTGGTGCCCGCCAACATGAAGACGGTGGTGGACGAGAAGATCTGCACTTATCTGGCACAAAACGGTTTCTTCTATGTGATGCACCGTTTTGACATCGACAACGTGGCCTTCACCAAGGACATGCAGTCCAAGGGACTGTTTGCCTCCATCTCTCTGGGTGTCAAGCAGCCGGACTACGAGACGGTGGACCGTTTCGTGGCCGACGGCATCTGCCCCGAATACATCACCATCGACATTGCCCACGGCCATGCCGAGAGCGTGAAGAACATGATTGCCTACATCAAGGCCAAGATCCCTGCGGCCTTTGTGATTGCCGGCAACGTCGCCACGCCCGAGGCCGTGATCGACCTCGAAAACTGGGGTGCGGACGCCACCAAGGTCGGCGTGGGCCCCGGCAAGGTTTGCATCACCAAGCTCAAGACCGGCTTCGGCACGGGCGGCTGGCAGTTGTCGGCGCTCAAGTGGTGCGCCCGCGTGGCGACCAAGCCCATCATTGCCGACGGCGGTATCCGCAGCCACGGCGACATCGCCAAGAGCATCCGTTTCGGTGCCACCATGGTGATGATCGGCTCCCTGTTTGCGGGCCATGAAGAGTCGCCCGGCAAGACCGTGGAAGTGGACGGCCAGCTGTTCAAGGAATACTACGGCTCGGCCTCCGACTTCAACAAGGGCGAGTACAAGCATGTGGAAGGCAAGCGCATTCTGGAGCCCGTCAAGGGCCCGCTGATGAATACGCTGGTCGAGATGCAGCAGGACGTGCAGTCCTCCATCAGCTACGCAGGCGGCACCAAGCTCATGGACATCCGCAAGGTCAACTACGTCATCCTCGGCGGCGACAACGCCGGCGAGCATCTGCTGATGTAGGCCGTAAAGCGCGACTCACCAGCGCGAAGGTGAACCTCCAAAAAAAGCATCAAGGGCAGCTCAGGCTGCCCTTGTTGTTTTCAGCTGTCCCTTTTTCTGCATCCTGCGCGCACAACTGATCTGTGATCATGGCCGCGATTGCGGCCTTCACCAGGGCTTAGCATGTCGTCATTCATAAAAGCTCCAGGGAAACAACGCCATGAACACATTGAAGATCGCAGTTCTGGGCACGGGCATGATGGGCCTGCCCATGGCCCGCCGCCTGGCCCAGGCCGGCCATGAGGTCCACATCTGGAACCGCACCCGCGCCAAGGCCGAGCCGCTGGCTGCCGATGGCGCGAGCATCCATGACAGCGCGGCAGATGCCGTACGCGGCGTGGACTTCGCCGTGAGCCTGCTGGAGAGCGGCGCCATCGTGGGCGAAGTGCTGTTCACGCTGGGGGTTGCCGACGCCATGCCCAATGGCTCGCTGTTCATCGACATGGCCTCCATCCAGCCACGCGAAGCGCGTGAACATGCCGGCAAGCTTGCCGCGCTGGGCGTGCGGCATCTGGATGCCCCCGTCTCGGGCGGCACGCTGGGTGCGCAAGCCGGCACGCTGGCCATCATGGCCGGTGGCGAGGCTGCGGATTTCGAACATGCCCTGCCTGTCTTTGCCGCGCTGGGCCGTGCCACCCATGTGGGTCCGCATGGCGCAGGCCAGCTCGCGAAACTGGCCAACCAGATGATCGTGGGCATCACCATCGGTGCCGTGGCCGAAGCCCTGCTGCTGGCCGAACGCGGCGGTGCCGACCCTGCCAAGGTGCGTGAAGCCATCTCCGGCGGCTTTGCCGACAGCCGCATCCTGCAAGTGCATGGCGAACGCATGGTCAAGCACGACTTTGCGCCACGTGGGCGCATGACGGTGCAGCTCAAGGACATGCGCAACGCCATCGCCACGGCCGAGGAAGTCGGCTTTGACGCGCCCATCACCGGCCTGCTGGAGCAGCTCTATGCCGAGGGAGTGAAAAACGGCCTGGGCGACCTGGACCAGGCGGGCCTGTTCGTCGAATTGCAACGCCGCAACGCACTGGATTAAAAAAACCCGCGGGTTTTCCTGCAAGCCCTCCAGAATTAGCGCATAATTGCGGTCTCGCTTGCAGCGCAGGCGTTGTGTGGGGCTCTTAGCTCAGCT